>JAKAVU010000013.1 GCA_021817185.1 bacterium | reverse complement strand
CCGGTGACGGAGACCAGCTGCCCGCTGAAGAAGAGCCGGTAGTTCCTGGTCGACAGCGACTGGAAGGTGCGACCGGTGACGGCTCGGGCGGTGTATCTCAATGGTCGAGGTGCACCAGGTGCTCGAGTGCGGGCAGTGCTCGGCTGATGGCGGAGACCTCGGCACTGCTCAGGTGATCGAGTCTCTCGGCGAACCAGGCGGCACGCGCCAGGCGGGCGGCCCCGGCCACCTCCCGGCCTCTGCCGGTGAGGCTGACGCGCACGCAGCGGCGGTCGTTGAGGTCTGGCTGCTTGGCGACCAGGCCGTCTGCCTCCATCTGGTTGACGACCGCGGTCATGGAGGGAAGCTTGACCCGCTCCCGGGCGGCCAGCTCCGAGACCGAGGATTCCGGGTGCTCCAGCAGCGAGTTGAGCACGGGGTACTGTCCCAGGTTGACCCCGATGGGTGTGTAGGCGTGGCGCAGGCTGCGACCGAGCAGGCTCATTACCATGGGCAGCCGTTGCCCGAGCTCTGAGGAGGCGAGGGCAAGTGGCTCCGTGGGGGCGCCGCCGGTGGCGGTCAACTTCTTCATGTTATTAGGATAACTAATTAGCTCACCTAATGACAAGCCTGGAAGCAGTCCGCGCGGCAGCGCTCCGCGCCGCTCACCTCTGGGAGTCGCCGGCGCATCACACGCCGAACTTCCCGGCAGGCAGCCGGCGTGGCGGCGAGAGCGCTACCCGCAGCAGCTCCCCATCATGGGCAGTGGTCGCGGCGAACTTGGCCCAGGAGGAGAACCCACCATCCACGGCCGGCACCCCCAGCATCCGACGGACATCTCCTCGGATACTGGTTCCAGACATCCGTTCCTAGGCAAGGGACAGGGGGCGAGATGCCTCCGCCGATGCGTGAGGATCGCCGATCGATGCGGTGAGCTCCGTGGTGATGCCGGTTGCCGCATCACAGCCACCTGCCCGGCGCGGCCGGGTCTTCTGGGCGGCTCCATCGCCGTTTTGCGTCTGCCCGCACTGGAGGCGACGGCCCGGTGATCCGCCCGCGAGGCGAGGTTGATCGCCGCGTCGAGGTCGTGGTCAAGGGCCAGCCCGCAGTTCTCACAGCGGTGGATGTGCTCCTTGGGAGAGAGCTCCGCTTTGAGCATCCCGCAATCAGAGCATCTCTTGGAGCTGGGGACCGATGGGTCGGCCGCCACCAGTATGGAGCGGTACCAAGTGCACTTGTACCTCAGCTTGCGGCGGAACTTGGAGAAGCCCGAGTCGTCCATCGCTCCGGCCAGCTTGTGGTTGCCCAGCATGCCCTTGACGCCGAGGTCTTCCAGGGGAAGCGGAGGTGGGTCTTGGCCGGGGTGGTGGTCAACTTGTGGATGTGGTCGCGGCCCAGGTGGGCGACCTTGGCGTGGCGTCTGGCCAGGCGGCGGGCCGCTCCGCTGCGATTGCCCGAGCCCCGGACTTTGCGCGAGTGGGCCCGGGAGATGCGACCCAGCTTGCGCAGTCCCCGGGACTCCTGATGTGGGGCCGGAGATCAAGAAGCTCCGGGCGGCTGGTTGACCGAATAGCGGAGCACCAGATCGGTGCTGGGACAGCGGGTCTCGGTCTGGTTGAGCTGGGCGCAGAGGGCCGCCAGGGTGCGAGTGCGGCGGGGCGCCGAGATGGTAGAGCCGAACGTCCAGGTGGTCGTCGGATACCCCTACGGTGCCGCTGTCCCGGCAGGCCTGGCGCAGCAGGGCCCGGCCATTGTCCTCCGTTCGGCGGTGATTAGGGGCGAGCAACCGGGCCCGTGCCGTCTCGGCGTCGTACGCGCTCATGCGCACCCTGTGGGTGACCAGCATGGACTCGGCATCGAGCAGCTGGGTGCCCGGGGCCGCCCTCTTAATCTGGGGACGCCAGCGCTGGCTCGCCTCTTGGCACCGCATCAGCAGGTATCCGGGTAACGGCCGCGGCCGTGGTGCTCGGGAGAATGGCATTCGGGCACTCTGCCCGGCGCAGACCCCAGGCAGGTCCATGTGTGACCACGTCTGGCGGATCGAAGCGGCCGGGCCACCCGCTCATGTGGAGCGCTACCGCGCGGGAAGCGTCGGCGTGGCGGGTACCGAGTGCGAGGACCAATCCAAGCTCCCAAGGCGTAAGGGCAGCCACACCAGTGGCAGAAGAGCCGAAACGGCGACGGCAACCTTGGCAGCGTCCAGGTCGGGAAAGACCGCTCGTCCCGACCTGGACGCTGCTTATGGGCACCCAGTAGGAACGGTCCGACATCCTCCTGCAACGCCCATACACTGTCGCCGTGCTCGCGATCGACGTGCTCGGCGGCGGACTCGGGCGCGCCCCGCGGCGGCAATGGCGAGGGGCGCGGCCGGCCCCGGGGGTTCAGCTCCAGAGGGCTGCCGCACCCGCCCGATGGCGGCGGCGGCCTGCCCATGCGAGCAGCTGGGCAGGGAGCCCGGGAACCACTGCGTCGGGGCTGCGAGTCCACTTGCCTGACCTCCTACCGCTGTGCGGATGGGCGGCCCGGGACCGTCCTGGGCTGCCCTCGACGGCCCGCACGGTCTTCTCCAGCAGCCAGGGGGCCCGGGCCTCACCGTGAGCCCGCACCTGTGGGAGCGGGAGGCGGCGCTGGCCGCGCTCTCGACTCTGGTCGAAGGAGCCCGCTCCGGGCGTGGAGGCACGGTGTTCCTGGTCGGAGAGGGGGGGTTGGGCAAGACGACTCTGCTCGACTGGGCCGTGGATGGAGCCTCGGGGATGCGGATGGGACGGGCTTACGCCACTGCGGCGGAGGCGAGCCTGCCGTTCGGCCTCGTCGGAATGGCGCTGGCCGGGCTGGACGGCGGCGCCGTGCTGGACGAGGTGCTGGGCACGGACTCCCACGCGGCCCGGCCGGCTCGCCTCTATCGCAGCTTGCGCTGGTTGACTCAGGCGGCGTCCCAAGGCCCACTGCTGGTCGCGATCGACGACCTCCACTGGGGAGATCCGGACTCACTGGACCTGCTGGGCTTCCTCTGCCGGCGAATGGCCGGCCTGCCCGCCGCAGTGGTCGCCACCCTGCGCCCCTGGCCGCCCGCGGCCGCCGAGCTCGCCAGCGAGCTGGCCTGGGGCGGTCAGGCGGTGGTTGCGGAGCTGGCCCCGCTGAGCCCCGCCGGGGGGGCGGGGTTGCTGGGGGACCTGCTGGGAGCGGAGCTCCCAGCAGCGCAGGCGGGCGAGCTGTGGCGTGCCTGTGGAGGCAACCCGCTGCTGCTGCAGCTGGCCGCCGGGTCGCTGTCCGCCGGGCATGAGCGGCCGCGCTTGGGTCCAGCGGCGGGATTGGAGCGACGGATGCTGCTGGCGCGCTTCGCCGGGGTCGGCAGCTCGGCACTGCGCTACGCGCGGGCCGCCGCGATCTTCGGCCCCCGGTTCCGTACCGGCCTGGCGGGTCCACTGGCGGGGCTGGACGAGCCGGAGTCCACCGCGGCGCTGCAGGCCCTGTGCGCGGCCGGGCTGCTCGTCGACGCCAGCCCGGGCTGGGCCGCATTCTCGCATCCGCTGTTCGCCGAGGCCCTGGCCGACGACACCGCCGCTCCGGTGAGGGCGCGGCTGCACGCCGGCGCCTTCCGGCTGCTGGTGGCGGCCGAGGTCGATCCGAGTGAGGCAGCGGGGCATGCGGTGGCCGCTTCTCTGGTCGGCGACCCCCAGGCGGTGGTGGTACTGGAACGGGCCGGGAGGGCCGCCTTCGCCCAGGGCGCGCTGAGCGCCGCGACGGCTCACCTCTCCCACGCCGCCGAGCTGGCCGGTGCCGACCCGCCAGCGGGCCTGGTCCTCACCCTGGCCGAAGCCCTGGTCGCCCAGGGCCGCACCGCTGACGCTTCCGAGCTTTGTCGAGGTGTGCTAGGCCACCCAGACGTCCGTCCCCGGGCCCGGGTGGACGCTCTCCGCGTGCTCGCCCGGGCGGGACTGGCGGCCGGCCGGCCGGATGAGCTGCAGGCCCACTTCGAGGAAGCCGCCGAGGCCGCCCGCGCAGACTCCGCGGCCGCAGTCTCGGTGCTGGCCGAGGCGGCGGTCAGCTGCCTGCTGTCGTCGCCGCCGCGGTGGCTCGACGTCCAGGTCGCCAAAGCCAGGGCGCTGCTGCCCGCAGGAGCGGCGGAACCAGCCGCGCTGCTGGCCGCGGCCGGGTACGTCGCGGTCCTGGGTGGTGACCCGGCCGGGGCTCCGGAGGTGGGGGCCGCGATCCGGTCCGTCGACTCCGGGATGGACCCGGGGTGGCCCAACGGGGAGTGGCATCTGCGGGTGAACAAGATGAACGTCAACAAGGCGTTGGAGCGCTTCGAGGATGCCGAGGCCACCTTCGCCGCCGGCTACCGCCGGGCTGAAGAGATCGGCTCCCCCGTGGCGATCGGCGCCTACGTCATCGCCCACGCCGACACCCTGCACCGCCTGGGTCGGCTGGAGGAGGCGCTGGGACTCATCGATCGGGCCGAGCAGCTCGCCGTGTTCGGCTACCGCAACCCCTGGGGGGGCCTGGCCCGCGCCATCCTGTTAGACGAGGCCGGCCGTCCCCAGGAGTCAGCCGCCGCCGCCGCCCAGGTGCAGCAGGCGGCCGGATCGCTCCCCGACTTCTACCCCATCCGCTGGCTGTGGCTGCGGCTGCTGGATGCGCGCCGCGATCTGGCCGCCGGCCACGTGGGGATGGCGGCGGCGGGGGTGGATAGGATCCGCGAGCTGGCTGCCACCGCGGGGATCGTCGAGCCCTGTGTGGTTCCCTGGGCGTCGATGGCCATCGCCACCTACCTGGCCGCCAGCCGGGTGGCCGAGGCCCGGGCGGTGCTGGAAGAGTTGGAGGCGGTCGTTGAGCCGCTGCCGTGCCGCTGGCCGCGGGCGGCCGCCGCCGTCGGACGGGCCCTGCTGGCCGAACAGGACCGGGATCCCGCCTCGGCCGAAGCGCACTTCGTACGGGCGCTGGGCCTGCACGCCCAGGTTGCGATGCCCCTGGCCGAGGCGGACACCCTGATCCGCTACGGCGTGTTCCTGCGCCATTGCGGAGCGCCCAAGCGGGCCCGCGAACCGCTGGGCCGAGCGCTGCAGCTCGCCGAGGCCTGCGGCGGGGGCCGGTTGGCGGGGCTGGCCGCCGCCGAGCTGGCCGCCTGCGGGGGCCGCCGGCGGCGACGGCCCGCAGCGGACGCGACGCTGACCGCTCAGGAGCTGCGGGTGGCCGAGCTCGCGGCCGCGGGCTGCTCCAACCCCGAGATCGGCTCCGCTCTGTTCATCTCCGCCAAGACAGTCGAGCATCACCTCGGCCGGATCTATGCCAAGCTCGCCGTCCGCTCGCGCCGCGAACTCATGCGCAACTGGAGGGCACCGGCCCCCGGTCCCGATCGGGAGTGACCGTGCGGCCGCTCCGGCTGCCGCCGGCTGAACTGCGGTCGGTGCTCCTAAACAATGGGGCGAACCCCCGATGCTATCTTGGCGCCACCACCTCACCCTGGCGCTGACCGGCTCACGCCGGATGCCGGCGAGGGCCG
The DNA here is from genome assembly GCA_021817185.1 of bacterium. The sequence continues at coordinate 13,884 of JAKAVU010000013.1, read as the reverse complement.
CCGGTTGGACACGCCGGATGGCCACAAGGGAGGCGCAGGTGGTGAGGATCTTTCACAGTGCTGGAGCGGGAGCGGTGCACCACCGCGGGCGGCTGAGGGCGGTAGGGTACTCGGTGATGGCCGTCGCGGCGGCCGCTGGACTGTCAGTGCTGATGGCCGCCTCCTCGTCGGCCGCCGGCACCTGGACCGCCGCCACGGCGTCCCTGAGCGGGCTCGGTCCAACGGCCGGCGCCAACCCAGCCGCGTTCTTCGGCAAGGTGATCGGAGGCGCCACGACCGAGCCCGTGGCCTGCCCGGCCGCCGGCTCGTGTGTGGCCGTGGGCTCCTACACCGACAGCTCGGGGCACCAGCAGGGCCTGATCGAGACGCAGTCATCTGGAACATGGACGGCGCAGACTGCGCCGCTGACGGGGCTGAACCCGCCGGCGAACACCAACCCGAGCGTGTACTTCTATGCCCTGTCCTGCTCCGCCGCAGGTTCGTGCGTCGCCGTCGGGAGCTACGACGACGCCTTCTTCAACCAGTACGGCCTGATCGAGACCCTCTCGAACGGCACCTGGACCGGGGCGACGGCACCGACGAGCGGGCTGAGCCCCAGCGCGCAGAGCGACCCGTCGATGACCCTCACCGGCCTGTCGTGCCCTGCCACCGGGGCGTGCGTGGCTGTCGGAACCTACAACAGCCCCCAGGCCGGCCTCATCGAAACACAGTCCAGTGGGACCTGGAGCGCGACCACAGCGCCGTTGAGCGGGCTCAACACCACCACCGGGGACGCCGTCCAACTCTTCGGGCTGTCGTGCCCGACCGTGGGTGGGTGCGTGGCCGGGGGACAGTATCAGGACAGCTCCAACAACTACCAGGGCCTGTTGGAGACCCTCTCGGCCGGGAAATGGACGGCTACCGAAGCGCCCACCGGTGGACTCAGTCCGGCGGCGAGCGCCAACCCTCAGGCCCTTCTGAGCGATGTGTCGTGCCCGGCCCCGGGATGGTGCGTGGCTGTCGGCGCCTACGACGCGTCCTCGGGCCGCCAGGGTCTGATGGAGGCCCTATCTGGTGGGACCTGGGCGGCGACCACCGCGCCGACGAGCGGGCTGAGTCCGGGAGCCGCGAGCCCCCCGGGGGATCCGCTCTTCACCGTCTCGTGCCCGGCGTCCGGCTCCTGCGTGGCGGTCTCGACCTACCATGACACCTCCGGCAACACGGACGGCCTGATCGAGACCCTATCTGCTGGGACCTGGACGGCGGCGACCGCGCCGACGAGCGGGCTGAGTCCGGGAGCCGGGCCCACCGTGACCATCGGCGGCCAGGCGTGCCCGGCCTCAGGCTCTTGCGTTGCCGTGGGCTCCTACACCGACGGCTCGGGGTATCAGCACGGCCTGATCGAGACGCAGTCGGCTGGAACATGGACCGCGCAAACGGCGCCGTTGAGCGGACTGAGTCCAGCGGCTGCCACCAACCCCATGGCGATCCTGGCCTCGGTGTCGTGCCCGGCGACCGGTCCGTGCACGGCGGTCGGCGACTACCTGGACAGCTCAAGCTACCAGTACGGCCTGATCGAGACCCAGACCGCCCCGTCGCCGGTCACCTGCACCTGGACCGACCGCGACCACGCCGTCAACGACAACTGGTCCAACGGCAGCAACTGGTCCGGCCAAGGCTGCACCTCTACGGGCGGTCCCCCAGTCGGCGCGGCCATCCTCTTCCCATCTGGCGTGAGCAACCCCGGCGTCAGCTATGACTCAGGCTCGAACGGCTCCTTCGACTCGATCACCTTCGAGGCACCCTACATCGTCAGCGAGGTGAGCGGTGCGCCCACCTCGATCGCCTTGACCCCGACGGCGGCCACGCCCTGCGGCTCGAGCATTGGGCTGTGCGACACGTCCACGACCGGAAAGGTCACATTCGCGCCGGGAGTGACCCTCGGGAGTTCCGAGGAGGTCGCGACGGTCCCGGCCGCTACGCTCTTCCTGGAGGGGATCATCTCCGGCTCCCATGCCATCCTCATCGGCGACGCCACCAACACCGGCTGGGTCTTCCTCGAGCCGGGGGGCGCGACCTGCTCCTCCTCCAACAGCTACTCGGGCCCGACGACCGTCCGCGGGGGCGATCTCTATCTCGAGTGCTCGAACTCCCTCCCGTCGGGAACCGCCGTGTCCGTCGACACCGGCGCAGTTCTCAGCGCCGAACTGCTTTCGGGTGGCACAGTCGCCAACGACATCACCGACAATGGGACGGTCGATTCGGTGGCTTGGACCAAACAGACACAGACGCTCTCGGGGGTCATCAGCGGGAGCGGCACGTTCAGCACCGTCAATGCAGCCTCGGACGCAACGACCGTTCTGACGGGCAACAACGCCTACAGCGGAGGGACCGTGGTCGCCCCGGGCACCACCCTGCTCGACGAACCGGCATCGACGGGCACCGACCCGCTCGGGGCGAGTGCCGGTGCCGTCACCGTGGACCACAGCGCCTCCCTCGCACTCAACGACTCCGGCCACTCGATGTTGGTGTCGAACCCGCTCATAGTCGGTGACGGCACGGCGGGCACCGCCCTCATCCTGGACCAGACGAGCTTCGACACCTGGACAGGAGCGGTCACCTTGGTGAGCGGGACCACCGACGAGCTCGCCGATAGCCAGAATAGGGGATCACTCTGGGTGACCGGGGTCATCGGGGGCCCCGGAATGCTCACCTTCGGCGACGCGGTAAACACCGGCTTCGTCGTCCTCGAACCGGGGGGGGCTGGGTCGTGCAAGCCCAACACCTACTCGGGTGGCACGGTGGTCGTCGGGCAGCTCCAAGCTTATTGCGCCGCCGCGCCCGGGCTATCGAGCGCACCGGTGACGATCGACGCTTCGGGGAAGTTCTTCTGGACACTGTCGAGCTCCGGCAGCATGAGCTACAACGTCACCGACAGCGGCGCGTATTACATCTACCCGGGAACGGGCACGACCACCACTCTGACCGGCAAGGTGTCGGGTTCCGGCTTCATCACGGCGGGCGGGGACATGGGGCCGAGTGCCACGACCGTGCTCGCCGGCACTGATGACCCCACGGGGGGCACCTTCGTGGCGCCGAACGGCAGCCAGGGAACGACCCTCGACGTAACCGGGTCCACCGGTGCGGTCACGGTGTACAAGTACTGCACGCTGCAAGGGAGCGGCACAGTCGGGCCTATCACCTCGGCCGGGACCGTCCAGCCCGGGCTGCCTCCCGGCAACCTCACCACCAGCGCTGGCGCGACCCTGGCCAGCGGAGGCACCGGCTCGCTGGCGATCGACATCAACGGCGCCAGCGCCGGATCGGGCTACTCGCAGCTCTTGGCCGCGGGCAGCGCGACCCTGACGAACGCGACCCTGTCGATCGCCGACTCCTACGCCGCTCCCTACGGCACCGTGTTCAAGATCGTCTCGGCGGGGAGCATCTCCGGCACCTTCGCGAATGCAGCCCAGAACGCGGTCTTGATCGCCGGGGGACGCCAACTCCAGATCGGGTACAGCTCGAACGCCGTGACCCTCACCGACGTGACCAACCCAGCGCCACCGCCGCCACCGACCGGGCCGACCGTCAGCGGGATCTCTCCGGCGCTTGGCCCCACCGCCGGCGGGACCTCGGTCACCATCACCGGGACTGGCCTCACGGGGGCGACGGCGGTGGCCTTCGGCAGCACCACGGCGGCCAGCTTCAAGGTGGTCTCCGACACCGAGATCACCGCGGTCTCGCCCGCGGGCATCTCGGGCCCTGTGGATGTGGAGGTGACCACCCCCTCCGGCACCAGTGCGGCCGTGGCCGCCGATCAGTTCTCCTACCGGGCTGACTTCACCGGCGTCGCTCCCAGCCGGATCTGCGACACCCGGACGGGCAACCCGTCCGCGCTCTCGGGCGGGGCCGGGCAGTGCGGGGGCAAGACCCTGGGTGCGAACACGCCTCTTATGGTGAACGTCGCCGGGCTCGGCGGCGTGCCCGCTACGGGCGCGAGCGCGGTGGTGCTCAACGTCACCGTGACCAATCCCAGCACAGCCGGCTACCTGACGGTCTACCCCGCCGGTCAGTCGGCTCCACTGGCATCCAATCTCAACTTCGCCGCGGGCCAGACCGTGGCCAACCTGGTGGAGGTGAGCCCTGGAAAAGGCGGCCAGATCGCCGTGGTGACTGATGCCGCCTCGGCCGACATCGTCGTTGACGTCGAGGGCTACGTGTCGGCCCTGCCGACTGCGGGTCAGGGACTCTACGACAGGCTGACGCCGGCTCGGATCTGCGACACCCGCTCCTCCGGTCAACCTGCGAACCAGTGCACGGGCAAGACCATTAAGCCCGACAGCACCATGGCGGTGCAGGTGGCCGGCCTGGGCGGGGTGCCCTCCAACGCGGAGGCGGTGGCGGTCAACGTCACCGTGACCGACACCACGGCCCCCGGCTACCTCACCGTCTTTCCCGCCGGGACCCGTCCGACGGCGTCGAACCTCAACTGGGCCTCCGGGCGGACGGTGGCGAACCTGGTGGTGGTCGAGCTCAACTCCAGCGGCGGGCTCACCCTCTACAACCATGCCGGGTCCGCTGACGTCGTACTGGACGTGCTGGGCTATTACACCGCGGCGGGCGGCACGGGGACCCAGTTCAACGCCCTGGCCCGGCCGGCCCGGATCTGTGACAGCCGCTCCGGGAGCCAGCCATCGAACCAGTGCACCGGGAAGACCATGACGCCCAACAGCACCCTGGTGGTTCAGGTGACCGGTCTGGCGGGGGTTCCGGCAGACGCCCGGTCGGTGGTGCTGAACGTGACCTCCACCGGTCCCACCGCAAACGGCTACCTGACCGTCTATCCGGGAGGGACGCGGCCACTGGCTTCAAACCTGAACTGGATCTCCGGGCAGACGGTGCCGAACCTGGTCGTCGCCAGCCTCAGTCCCAGTGGCCAGGTCACGCTCTACAACTACACCGGGTCCACTGACGTCGTCGTAGATGTGATGGGCTGGAACAGCTGAGGCAGCCACCGGCCGCCAGGAGTCCCGGTGGGGCCGCCGCTGCGGCCGCCACCGGGGGCTCCCGGGGACCCAGCGCGGAGAGCGGCCATGGGTTGGGCGGCCGGCCTCAGCGGAGTCACGCGCAGCGGCTGCGGCAGCGTGCACCGCTCGTCGCCAGTGACAGGGCGTGAGCCCTGCCCGCCAACCTCACCCCGCGGGACTTCGGATCTGGTGAACCCAATGCCAGCCTCTCAATGAGGCACCGGAACACGCCACCCACCTAGACCGGACCGAGCCGCCGGAGAGCGTGTCTTCTGGGGCGCTCCACGCCTCCCAGAGGCTGGACCGACGTGACGTCGGCCCCGGGCTCTGCCGCCCATCCCGGGCCGCCGGAGAGGCGCCGCGGGCTCCCCACAAACAATGGGGCGAACCCCCGATGCTATGGCCCCTCTACCGCGTCACTCTGAGGCTGATGCGGCCAGGGCGGCATCACCCGTCGTCCGACCGGGAGATCACCGGCGTGGCGCTCGAGGCACGTGACAGGGAGGCTGGCGATGTGCAAGGGGCTGGAGCGGGCTCGGCCGACTCCTGGGAACAGCCGGGTCGCGGTCCGGGGCGGCGACCGCTGCCGTGGGCTCGCGGTCTGGAGATGAGGATCCGGTGCCAGAGGGAGAGCCGGCCCAGATCCCGGGAGCCCCAGAGCTGGCCATGTACATCCACATCGAGCCGGGGGCCAGGTTCGCCGGCACCGTGGCGTGCGACGGCGTGCGACGGCCGCGCCACTTTGACGGTTGGGTCGAGTTCATGGGGGCGGTCGCCGACCTTCGCGCCGAGCGACAGGGCGAGCGCCCGTTGGCACTGCAGTGAACTTGAGTCAAGCCCACTGCCGTGGCACCCCGCGAGGGGTTCCTCCTCCATTGCTGGGTTCGGTTCTGGCCTCACCGCGAACCGCCCGCACCGAAGCGCTGGTCTTACGTTCACTCCTCCGGTGCCGGGTGACCCGGCATCCGAGCCGCCGCCCAGCCAGGAGAATCCACAGCCCGGTCGAGTTGTTCACCCCCTCTCCCCGAACCCCTCTCCCCAGCTTCTACTACTACTATTTCACTCGCCTTCGGCTCCCGCATGTCCCCATTAGCGCACACCAGCATCTTGTCGAGCCTGTGCTTGGCGACCAATCGGCAACCTCCTCTGGGCTGAAAGCGAAAAGGGTGTCCCCCTGTTGCCCCGAAGGTCCAAGTGGCCCCTAGCTAGTGGATAAACCACCCCTTGGGTGGCCCCATGTTTGTGGCGACCGACACCGCCGAAACTCTCTCAGTCCTGGCTAAGGGACGGCCGGGGCTGGATGGGCGATCCTTTTGGCATGATGGGACGCCAGCGACCAATGGTCACGGGCCGCTTGATGCCCTCATCCCATCTCAAAAAGGGGGTGAGAGGGTAGCCTTGGAAGCATCGAAGCCCGAGGAGAGGGCCCCCTTCGCTCGGTCGTCTCGTATCACACGGCCGTGGCAGTACAAACGTGCCTGGGCTGTCTTGGCTCTGGTCGTCCTGGTGGCCGCAGGCGGAGTCGTTTACGCTCGGACCCGGCCCGCCCGGGCTCCCTTCGTGACGGCGACCGCTCGTTACGGCACGGTCACCGACACCGTCGTGGTGGCGGGCACGCTCCAGCCTGTCCACAGTTGGGATCTCAGCTTCCCAGCTCCGGGCGTGGTTGCCACAGTCAACGTGGTGCCGGGGCAGACAGTGACAGCGGGCCAGTTGCTGGCCACCCTCGATCCGGCGACCCTGCAGGCGCAATTGACCCAGGCCGAGGCGAACCTCACCATCGCGCAGGCCAAGCTGTCGCTCGCCGAGTCGGCGCCGTCACCACCTGCCGCTGCCCAGGTCGCCATCGATCAGGCCGAGATCAGCATCGCCCAGGCCGCCGTGAACAGCGCCCAGGCCGCTGTGAATTCCACCCATCTCACCGCTCCAGCGGCCGGAGTGGTGGCCCAGATCAACGTGACCGCTGGGCAGCCGGATGGCGCCAGCAGCGTTCGTGCCGCAGCCAACACGACGGACATAGTGGTGGATGGTCTGGGGGCATTCGAGGTCACCGCGAGCGTGAGCGACGCCCAGGTCGCCCAGGTGCATGTGGGGCAGCCGGCGTTGGTGACCCCGGCTGGCCAGTCACGACCCCTCCCCGGGAAGGTCAGCGCGATCACCCCCCTTGCCAGCATTGTCCAGGGAGTACCAGCCTTCCCGGTCGTCATAACCGTGACCGGGAGTCCCCCCGGCCTGTTCGCGGGAGCGGGAGCTGAGGCAGCGATAGTAGTGCAGCGGGTCTCCCACGTGCTGACGGTCCCAGCCAGCAGTGTCCACGGCAGCGGCTCTCGGGGAACCTACGTGCTCGTGGTCAAGGCGGGCCGGGCGGTCAAACAGACGGTCAAGATAGGCGCGTCCGACGCCGTGCTCGCCCAGGTGACGTCGGGCCTGGCGGCCGGGGACCAGGTGGTCCTGGCTCAGCTCAACAAGCCCCTGCCCACCGGCGCTGCCGGTCTGGGCGGCCGCCGTGGACTCGGTGGGGGAGCCAAGGCTCATCACGGTCCCAAGGGTGGTGGTGGGATACCGTGATGGGTCCCGGTTCCGCGCCCTTGGCAGGGTCTCCTAGTTCGAGCCAGCTCTCAGCTGGGCTCGTCCGCGGCGAGTCCCCGCTGCTGGAGCTGGCGTCCGTTTCGAAGTCGTATGGCTCAGGTGAGGCTAGAGTCGACGCGCTGCGGTCGGTCGATCTGGCAGTCGAGAGCGGCGACTACGTCGCCATCATGGGGCAGTCAGGGTCGGGCAAGTCCACCCTGATGCACATCCTCGGCTGTCTCGACGTTCCCACTTCCGGCAGCTACCGGTTGGGCGGCACAGATGTCTCCAAGCTCGCCGAGGCCGAACTGGCCGAGGTTCGCAACCGCAAGGTCGGGTTCGTCTTCCAGCAGTTCCATCTGCTCCCGCGGATCTCCGCGTCGCGCAACGTGGAACTGCCCCTGATCTACGGGGGAGTCCACCCCCGAGCGGTGCGGAGGGAGCGCGCTGAGGAGGCCCTGGCCAGCGTCGGTCTGGAGAACCGCATGAACCACAAACCGACAGAGCTGTCGGGTGGTCAGCAGCAGCGCGTGGCGATCGCTCGTGCGTTGGTCACTGATCCGGACATTCTGCTGGCCGACGAACCCACGGGGAATCTGGCCTCCGATCAGGCCGATGACCTTCTCTCCATCTTCGACGCCGTTCACCGTGCGGGGCGAACGGTGGTGCTCATCACCCACGATGCGGACGTGGCGCGGCGGGCGCGGCGCCAGGTCCGCATCCGCGACGGGCAGATTGTCTCCGACGTCACCCAACCAGCATGAGCTGGATGGAGCTTGCCAGGGGTGCCCTGGACAGCCTCCTCGAGAGGCGCAGCCGGTCGATTCTCACGGTGCTGGGGCTGCTGATCGGCATCGCTGCTGTGATCCTGACCGTCGGGCTGGGCGAGGGCGCCCAGGCGCAAGTGGGCAGCGCGATCTCGGCCCTCGGGACCAACATGCTCATCGTGACCCCTGGATCGGTGTCCACTGCGGGGGTGAGCGGAGGCCTGGGATCGGCTAGCACGCTGACCCTGGCGGACGCCAATGCCCTTGGCACCAGGACTGACTGTCCTCAGATCGGCGCGGTCGCGCCAGTCTCCCAGCACAGCGGCTCCCTCACGGCGGGAACCAACAACTGGACGGCGCCAGTGGTCGGCACCACGCCCGCCTACCTCGCCATTCGGGACCGCCAGGTGGTCTTGGGGCAACCTTTCACAGCCGCTGCTGTGCAGAGTCAGGCCCACGTGGCCCTGATCGGGACAGAGGTGGCCCAGAACCTCTTTCCCACCTCGCGAGCCATCGGCCGCAACATCACCATCGACGGCGTGCCCTTCGCGGTGGTGGGCGAGCTCAACCCGGCGGGCTCGTCGGCCAATGCCAACGAGGACAATCTGGTGGTCATCCCGATCTCCGTGGCCGAGAGCCTCTTCGGGTCCCGGGGCCCCTATGCGCAGAGCCTCTCCCAGATCCTCCTGTCGGCCACCGGCCCGACCACCATGAGCGCCGCCTACCAGGAGGCCGAAAGCCTGCTCTTGGAGCTCCACCAGCTGCCCACGGCCAGGGCGGCCGACTTCACCATCACCCCCCAGACCAGCCTGCTCGCGACCGCCAGCTCGGTCTCCAAGACCATGACGATCCTTCTGGGTGGCATCGCCGCCATAGCGCTGCTGGTGGGCGGGATAGGAGTGATGAACATCATGCTGGTCTCGGTCTCGGAGCGGGTCCAGGAGATCGGTCTGCGCAAGGCGTTGGGGGCGACGCCCGGCCTGATCTTGCGGCAGTTCCTGATCGAGGCATCCCTCCTGGGCCTCGCCGGCGGTGTGCTCGGAGTGGGCCTCGGTGTGGGCGGTTCATTGGTCGCGCCATCGCTGCTGCATACGCCCATCGTCATCTCGCTACCCGCCGTGGTCGGGGCGGTGGTGGCTGCGGTCGGGATCGGCCTGTGCTTCGGCGTCTATCCCGCGGCCAGAGCCGCCCGGCTCTCCCCTATTGAGGCCCTGCGGAGCGCATGACCCCGTCGCCGAGCCCGCCCCCGCAGGGAAGGAGCGCGGAGCTCCACGGACCGCTCGCTGCGCGTAATCATGCCCCCGGCGCGAGATCCGCCAGCCGGCGGCGGTGGGCGTGGCGCCCAGCCCTGCTGGGCGCCACACTATTGCTGGGGATCGCGTTGACCGCGTGTGGGGCCGCCAGCTCGTCCCCCTCTAAGGTGCCATCCGCGCCCGGCAAGTCAGCGGCGAGTCAGGCCTACCGGTCCTGCCTCACAGCCCACGGCTTGGTCACCAAGCCGGCCGGCACGAGCTCGCCGTCCCCAGGTGGCCCACAGAGCTCGGCGCAAGGCAAGGCCGCGCGAGCCGCCTGCCGATCGCTCAGGCCCGGGAGCGCCCGCGGCGCGTACCGGTCTTGCCTGGCCGCCCACGGCCTCGTTGCCAAACCGGCGGGCAAGAGTTCGCCGTCGCCCGGTGGCACACCCAGCTCGGCTCGAGGCAAGGCCGCGCGAGCCGCCTGCCGATCGCTGAGGCCCAAGCGTGCCGCTCCGGGCTCACCATCGCCGACCACGAGCCCGTGAGTGAGTGAGCGGTCGCCCTGACTGTCCGCCGGCGGCATCGGTGGAGGTGGCTCGAGCGCACCATCGGTCGCCGGCCCCCATCCGGGCCGGCCGGCTCGCGCTGCCGCCGATCTTCCGACCGTTCCGCGGTGACAAGGCCACGGGCGCGGCCATGCCCGTCGGCGAGGCGTGCGTCTACCTCCCATCTATGTGTGGTTGGGCCAATGCTTCGATGCAGATTCGGCGACCGTCCCTCCGGTCCTGCGATTCCTCGATCAGTCCCAGCCCGGATTTGGAGCACCGGACAGCCGCTCCGAAGCACTGGGCCATTGGGCCATCGCCAAGAGCGGTGAGGTCACCCATCTGCGGCCGTCGCCACCGGCGGTTGGACCGCGCCAAGAGTTGACTCAGCGACCTGGTTCTTCTGCGGAGCTGACGGGCGCCCGAGCGGGCTGGTGTTATGCTCTAAACAGTGTATGGTGTAAACGTTCGTGGCGATACCACAGCTCCGACTTCTGGGAATCTCCCCGAAGCAGATCGGCTGCTCCTGGCGCTGGTCCGGGTCGCCCAGGCCGAACGCCGTCAGCGCGGCCGCGCGCATACGGCACCTGCCTCACCGGCTGTGGCTCCGCTGGCGCCGCGCCACCTCGCCGCTCTCACCCAAGTCGTACTCCACGGACCCTTGAGTGTTTCCACCCTCACCGAGAGGCTCGGCATCGCCCTCACCACCGCCAGCCTGCTGGTCACTCAGCTGGCTGACGCCGGACTCGTGGAGCGCAGAGAGGACGCCGCGGACCATCGTCGGACCCTGGCGTCGGTGCGGCAGAGCCGTTCCGACGAGGTTCTCCAGCTGGTCAATGCCCACCTCCAACCGCTCCAACGAACGCTCGACCGGCTCGGCCGTCAGCGCGGAGAGGCGCTGTTGGAGGGCCTCGACGTCCTGGTGCAGGAGCTGGACCGTCGGCCGGCGCCCCTTGGCGACGCCTCGGCAGCCGACCAACCGAGCGGTGCCTCCGCTGGCATTGGAGCGAACACTGTGCCCACCGACGGCTGAGCTGGGACGGTTGTCTTGAGCACCTTCTTCCTGCGCCTGGGACGGCTCGTGGTCCGACATCCCTGGCCCATCGTGGTCATATGGGTGGTGGGGACTCTGGCCGCTGGACGTCTCCTTCCCTCGCTGGGCAGCCAGGTGAACACCAGCAACAGCGCCTTCCTTCCCGCCACGGCTCCGAGCGTCAAAGCGGCCAGCCTCGCGGGCCCGCTGGGGATCAAGAAAGGCGTCCGTCAGGTCGTGGTGGTTGCATCTCGCGCGACGGGTCCGCTCACAAGCAGCGACCGGGCCGCGATCACTCGAGAGGTCGCCCTGGCCAGGCGGCTGCCCCGGGTCATGTCTGTCCGAGAACTAGAGACCTCCGCAGACGGCCGGGCCGCCCAGGTGGTGATCTCAGCCAGCGCTTCCCAGTCGAACCAGGAGGCGGCCAAGCAATTGGTGGCTGGCATTCAGGCGACCTTTGGGTCGGCCCGACCGCCTTCCGGCCTCAGCCTCAACGTCGCCGGCCAGGTGGCCACCGCGGCGGCCGACCAGGCGGCGGCGAAGAGCACCAGCCGCGAGGTCCAGCTGCTGTCGATCCTCTTCATCGTGGTCCTGTTGGTGATCGTCTACCGCTCGGTGCTCGCCCCAGTGCTGACTCTGCTGCCGGCGGTCTTCGCCCTCGCCCTGGCCAGCAGCCTGATCGGCGCGCTGGGAGCTGTCGGGCTGCAGATCTCCCAGGTGACCCAGGTGCTGCTGATCGTACTGATCCTGGGCGCAGGGACCGATTACGGGCTGTTCCTGGTCTTCCGGGTACGAGAGGAGCTGGGCATGGGCCAGGACCCCAACGAAGCCATCGTCCGCGCGCTCAGCCGGGTTGGGGAATCGATCACCGCCTCGGCGGGAACTGTGATCCTGGCCCTCCTCACCCTGTTGGCAGCGACATTCGGCATGTATCACGACCTGGGGGTGCCGCTGGCCGTGGGAGTCGCCGTGATGCTCCTGGCGGGCCTTACCCTGCTACCAGCCCTGTTGACGATCTGCGGACAAGCGGCCTTCTGGCCGTCCAAGATCCGGCCGGGCGCGGTCCGCCGGGGCCTGTGGGGGCGTGCCGCCGCCCGGGTAGTGGCCAGACCGCGACTCACCCTGATCACCGGTGTGGTGGTCTTCGGAGCGCTCGCCTTCGCGGCGACGGGGTTCCGAGCGGCCGGCTACGGGGGAACGGTCACCGCTCCCGCCGGGTCTGATGCTGCCAAAGGGGATGCCGCCCTGGCCCAGTACTTCCCACAGACTACGGCCAGCCCCACGAACCTGATCCTTCAGTTCGCCACCCCGGTCTGGACCGATCCCAAGGCCCTGCTTCAAGCCGAGAAGGTCATTACCGCGAGTCGCGAGTTCAACCGTCTGCTCGGGCCGCTGGACCCCAACGGACAGCCCCTGACACCTGCCGAACTCTCCGGACTGCACGGGAGCTTGGGTCCCGCCGCAGCCCTCCCGCCTGTCCCACCTGCAACTGTGACCGTCCAGCCAGCCCTCTACGACGCCTATCGCGCGACTGCGCCGCTGGTGAGTTCCAACGGACTGACGGTGCAGTTCGAAGCCAGCCTGGCCGCCGGGCCGGCCAGCTCCACCGCAGCGCTCGCGGAGATTCCCGCTGTCCGGGCGACCCTCGCTCGGGCCGCTCGCGCGTCCGGGGCGCGGCGGTACGGGGTCGCCGGCGAGGCGGCCGCGCTGGCCGACGTTAGCGCTCTCTCCAACCAGGATCTCCTCCACGTGGTGCCGCTGGCGGTGCTGGCGATAGCGCTCCTGCTGGGGCTCGTCCTGCGGAGCCTGGTGGCACCCGTGTACCTCATCGCCAGCGTGGTGCTCTCATACCTCGCCGCCCTTGGAGCGGCGGTCCTGGTGTTCATGGATCTTCGGGGGGCGGACGGATTGACCTTCCTGCTGCCGTTTCTAATGTTCATATTCCTACTCGCTCTCGGCGAGGACTACAACATCCTGGTCATGACTAGGATCCGGGATGAGACCGCCCGGCTCCCGCTGCGCGAGGCGGTGATTCGGGCGATAGGGCTAACCGGCCCAACCGTCACCTCGGCCGGGCTGGTGCTGGCCGGGACCTTCACCGTGCTCGCCTTCTCAGGTGGCAGCGGGCCGAACGGCAGCGAGATCCAGGACATTGGCTTCGGGCTGGCGATCGGGATTCTCATGGACACCTTCTTGGTCCGCACTCTGTTGGTCCCCTCCACGGTCGCCATCCTGGGTCGCTGGAACTGGTGGCCGAGTTCGAAGGGGCGAGCTCAGCCAGTCGTGGCTGGCCCGCCGGCACTCGACCCGTGACGACTGTCCCTCGCCCGGGACTCTGGGCGCCCCGCGCACAACGGCAACCGTAGGGGCGTGGGTTCTCGCAGGATTCGTTAGATGCCGCAGTGCGGGTGGAGCGAGTGGCGCCCAGCCCCAGCGGTCCGCTGCCAGGGATCCGCGGGGCGACATATTTGCCTGGCGGGGGCTTCGGCCCGACCGTTTGCTGGTCCCGGTCGGTGCGGTTCACGGAAGGTCGCGCTCTGGACCAGGTTTGCCCCGGGCCGAGGTCGACTCCTCGACCCGGGGCGGCTATGGGGAGGTGGTAGGAACCGTTCCTGCTGAGTGCCCATAAGACACCCGGTCGGGACGAGCGGTCTTTCCCGACCTGGACGCTGCCCAAGGTTGCCGTCGCCGTTTCGGGTCTTGCGCCACGTGGGTGGCTGCCCTCACGCC
>JAKAVU010000194.1 GCA_021817185.1 bacterium | reverse complement strand
TCCCGACGGAAGAGACCGTGGAGGCGCATCGGGCTCTGGCGGGCTGGACGCGGGTGGCTCTGCTGACCCGCCTCAGAACGTCCGGCAGCCCGCTCGACGTGCGGGAGCTGGCCCGGGCCACGGGAGTCCACGTCAACACCGTGAGGTTCCACCTCGAGGTGCTGGCCAGGGCGGGACTGGTGTCGTCTGAGTTCGAGCATCGTCCTCACCGCGGCCGACCCCGGCAGCTCTGGCGGGCCACCACCATCCTCCCCACTGAGCCGCAGGAGGGGTACCGCATGCTGGCGGAGGTCCTCGCCGGTTACCTGCAGGCGAATGTCCCGGAGCCCAGCACGGTGGGGCTTGAGATTGGCGCCGCCTGGGGATCCCAACTCGCCACCACTCCGGTGGAAGGCCAGCGGCAAGGGCTGGACCGGGTGCTGGACATGCTGGCGAGGCTCGGCTTCAGTCCAGAGCGGGTGGACACCGCTGACGGCGTCCAGCTCCAGCTCCACTCATGCCCGTTCCTGGAGGTCGCCCGCAACAACAGCCAGCTCGTCTGCTCGGCCCATCTCGGCCTGCTGCGGGGGGCTCTGGCCGAGGCCGGGGTTCCCATGGCCGCCAGGAGTCTCCACCCACTGGTGGGGCCGTCGCTCTGCATCGCGCACCTCGACGCTCGCAAGCCTTCGACGGCCGAGGTGGCCGGGTGACTGCGGCAGAAGAGCCGGCGTGGCTGGGCGACGCCGCCATCGAGCGGGAGGCCTGGGACCGACTGCTCGAGGTCTATGACCCAGAGCTGGGGATCGATCTGGTGAACCTGGGCTTGGTGTATGCGCTGTCCTCGGCGGGTGGAGCGCTCACCGTGGCCATGACGCTCACCACACCGGGATGCCCCATGGGGGGGAGCATCCCCGATCAGGTCCGGTTCAGCCTCGAGACCATCCCCGGAGTCCGCGAGGTCCGGGTGGAACTGGTCTGGGAGCCGCGATGGGAGCCGGAGATGATGACCCCGGCCGCCAGGCACGCTCTCGGCTGGGGGTGAGGGGGACAGGTGGCTGAACTGGATGTGCGCGAGCTGATGGCGCAGGGAGGCGATCCCTTCGCCGCGATCATGGCGGCCGTATCCAGGCTGGGCGCCGCCGAGCCATTGGAGCTGGTGGCTCCGCTCGACCCGATCCCGCTGTACACCGTGCTCGCGGCGCGCGGCTACGCCCACCACACGCAGGATCTGGGCGGTGGCGACTACCGCGTCCGGTTCACCCTCATTCAGGGAGAGGCCGATGCCTGAGAGCATCACTGAACGTGCCCTGGTGACCCGTGCCACGGAGCTCTCAGCCTCGTCCGGCCACGGGACACCGACAGTTTCCGCCGTCCCGAGCAGCCCACCACATTGGGGCATCTCAGGACCGGCGTGCCCGCACTCTGAGGCCGTGTCTGGAGACGTAGTCCCTCAGGGCTGAAGCAGCGGTCAGGGGCCCGTTGGAATCTGGCGGCAAGCCGGAATCCAGAGGCTGCCATCCAGCAGATAGCCGTGCCCGGCGGACACCTGGCTCGCCACCGGCACGTATCCAGTCCAACCCGCTGCCGGGCAGCCCAAGGCCGCCTTCGGACCGGCGACCGCCAGCGCCGCGGCGATGAAGATGGAGCCAACCCCGAGTCCAATCAGAATCAGCACTCTGCCAGGCGGCCCTTGGGGCATGCCGGCAGAGTAGCACCCCTCCCTGCGGTGCGGGTCCGGACCGGTCCTCGCGGCGCCACCCCCCACTGGGCATTCTCTCGGGCAGATCCTGGCCCCTTGGTCTGTCTCCGGTCCGCGGGCGGCGGCCCCTTCGCGCCGGCGATGTTCGAGAGTGGTGGTGGCCGCTCTAGGCGGGTCCTTGCCCAAGAGCGCCGTCTCCGGCAAGGGAATCCGGACTCGAGGTGACAGCGCAGTAACCAACCCGTGCCGAGTTGGTCTGTCCAGGTCGGAAAGGGGCGGCGCGAAGTACGTTGGCTCCCAAATGACCACGACGGCCGGCGAGCCCCTACGGGAACAGCTCAGCCCCGGCCCCGGGAACCTCCCCCCGATGCCCCCTCACGATCGGGGGCGATCGCGTCCACCCAGGCCGGGAACAATCAAGAAGATCCCCACGGCTGCTGGCGAACCGCTGCCTCACGCCGGACGTGCCGGTGCCCTGCTCCGGCTCGAACGCTTCCTGGCTGCGACCTACGCGCCGAGCCCGGACCCACACGGTTCCGGGCTCGCCGGCTGGCGGCGGCTGACCCGGGAGACCGCTCTCGCCCTGAGAGCACAGCGCGCCGGAGTCGTGGTCGCGGACACCACCGGTGCTTATCTCGGTCTGGCGGCCCACGGGCTGACGCCAATGGAGTTGCGCAAGTTCCGCCAATCGCGGTGGTGGCTGCCGGACGGGCGCGCGGGCGACTCGACCGATCGGGCCGTCGGGCCAGCCCCCGGATCCTGCTGGGAGACCGCACTGGACGAGCCCGACGAGAGATGCGAAACCCACCACCGGAAGCTCGCGCTGGCTCGCCCGGGGCTGGACCCGTATGGATGGCTGCTGCTGGAGTTCGCAGTTGATGAGCCTCCACCCGAGGACCCCGAGGAGCAGATGCTGACCCGAGTTGTCTGCGAACGCCTGATCCGGGCCCTGCAGGAGCGCCTTCGGCGAACCCGCCACGGAAGTCCCGTCAGCACCGCCGGGGTCGCCCGGGAGCGCCGGCTGCTGAAGGGGCTCCTGGAGGCCGGGGCCAGCATCCATGAGGCTTTGAATCTGGACCAGGTGCTGCAGCGCATCGCGGAGATCCTGGCCCAAGCGGCCGGCTTCGAAGCCGTCGCCATCTACATCCTGGAGGCGGAGACAAGGACGCTGCTGCCCGCCGCGATCGTTGGGGTGAGCCCCGACGAGATGGCGCGGATGCGGTCATTGCCGATCGCGCTCAAGGACTTCGCCTGCTTGATGCGCCCCGACATGCGCCTGGGACGGTCCTACCTGTTCGACCACAGGCGTCATCAGCTGCCGCCCAACTCTATCCTCGACACCGCCCTGGTGGTCCCGGACATGCCGCCGGACTGGCGGCCCGGGCGCTGGCACCCCCTCGACTCGCTCACCATACCTCTGGAGCTCACCAAGGGCGAGCTTTTGGGCCTCATCTCCCTCGACCGGCCCCAGGGCGGGCGCTACCCATCACGGGACTCGATACGGGCGCTGGAGCTCTTCGCCGACCAGTGCGCGGCGGCGATCTCGCGGGCCCAGATCTACCAGTACATGGAGGAGCTTGCCCTCACGGATTCGCTGACCGGTCTCCACAACCGCCACGCCCTGGAGCAGACGCTGGCGCAGGACCTGGCTCGAATCGCTCGCCATCCGGCTCCCTACGCGGTCCTCTTCTGTGACCTCGACCACCTCAAGGAGGTGAACGACAGCTTGGGGCACGCGGTCG
>JAKAVU010000012.1 GCA_021817185.1 bacterium | reverse complement strand
AGGGACTCTGCCGACGCGCAGTAGGGGGCCTTGGTCCCAGTGGAAGCGTTCCCAAAGCACCGCTGCGACAAACAGGGGCGCCACCATCCCCAGGACGTAGGCCCACCCGAGCCCGAGTGCATATAGGGGCGAGGCCACCGCCAGGGAAAGGGCCAGCACGCCCGCCAGCACCGGCGCGCAACAGGAACTGGCCACACCGGAGATAGCCCCGAGTACGAAGATACCGCGGATGCCATCGCCGCGGTGCCCGGTCGCGCTCCCCATTGGCATCGGGAGCATCCAATGACGGCCGGCGAGTGCGAGGATCCCCATCCCGAGCATGACCAGGCCTCCGGCCACGAAGAGGCCAGAGTGCACCCGGGTCAGGACGTGTCCCAGTGCCCCCAGCCCCAGGACTATCGGCAGCAGGATTACGGCGACCCCGAGAGCGAAGACGCCAGTAGTCTCCACAAGGCGGCTGCGCCCGCGCCGCAGCATGGCTGCGGTGTACGTGGGCAGAACGGACACGATGCAGCAGGGCGCGAACAGGGCCAGCACGCCGCCCAGGAAGGCCGCAACCAATGAGCTGCTGTAGACGATGGGGCTCATGCGCTGGATCCGCTCGTGGCGGTGAGCAGGCGGGCGAGGTGGGTACGGAGCTTGCGCTCGGAAATCCGCCCGTACCCGAAGAAGTGGCCGTCCACCCACAAGGCGGGAGGAAACGGCAGGCGCACCGTGTCCGCGAGGGCTCGGCCATCGCTTGTGGTCAGCTCCAGTTCTTCCAGGGCACACGGGACATCAGCCATCACGCGCGAGAGGACGGTCCTGGCGTGGTCGCAGAAGCCGCAGTCGGGGGCAACGACCAGCAGCAGTCGCACCGGCACCTCTGCTGGGGGTTTGGGGATGGCCAAGGTCAGGCGCTCCGAAGGGCAGAGATGACGCTGGACACCGGGATGCTCATGCTCACCAGCGACAGCTGCTCCCAGTGCACGGTCCCATTTGGGTTTAGGATGAAGATCGAATGCCGGTCGACTGGACCCATGCTCATGCCTCCTGAGAGGTTGAAGACCCCGAAGGCGGAGCCCAGGAGATGGCCCGTGTCCTGCAGCACCGGGAAGTGGAGGTGCAACTGGGCCGCCAATCCCCGCGATGTCGCCAAGGTGTCCACACTGACCGCGACCACGGTGCCGCCGAGCGCTCGGATTTGAGGGTACGCCTGATTGAGCGCAATAAGCTGCTGCTGGCAGGCCCCGCAGGTCGCTCCCTCATAGAAGAACACCACCACCTTGTGGCCCCGGAGCTCGCTCAGGCTCACCGATGAGCCGGCTGTCGAGCGCAGGCTGATGGTGCTCCCAGGTGCGGGGTGCCCGACCGGGACCCCAACTCCAGCTCCGGAGACCGTTCCTCCGCCCGGCAGAAGGTAGGTGACGGCCAGGATCAGGGCCACGAAGATTGCCGCCCCGCCGCCCCACACAGTCCACCACGGTAGGTGCCGAACTCCGCGTGATCTTGCAGCCTCCTGCCTTCGTCCCGACTGCGGGCGATGGGTGCCGGGAGATGCTTTTCGGCGAAGCTGCTTGGACCGGCGGGCGTTGCCCATGAGGCTACTATAACAGGCTAGTAGTGCGTCGGGCCTTCAGAGCAGAGCGGTTAGCCCTCCTGCCAGACAGGCTGTAATCCCGACGATCATGATGGCGCCGACCGTGGAATTGACCCACAGCGTCAAGGGGGGCCGCTGGTGGGGCAGTGGGTCCCCGAGGAGCTGGGCCACGCGAAGGGGACCTGCCTCTCCGAAGCCGGGGGAACCGTGTGGAGCGATCGCGGATCCTGCGGACCAGAGCGCACCAGCCAGCGCCGGAGCTCCTGCGTGGCGCATCGCCAGCCGGTCGGCCAGCAACTCGGCTCGGTTGAGGCGCTGCTCCACCCACCACTGGACCACCGTCACGGGACGGAGCAAGCCAGCCACGGTCCGGTAGGAGGCGCGGCGCAGAGGGTCATGTCGCCGGGCGTGGCACCCTTCGTGCCAGAGCACCGCCAGCAACTCCGGCTCGCGCAGACGCTGGACCAGCCCCCGGCTGACGAAGACCGTAGGTCGCCAGGCGCCAGCGCAGAAGGCCTGTGGCGTGTCCACGTCCAGAAGAGTCAGCCTCTGCACGTGCGCCCTCTTGGCAAGCTCTGAAAGGGCAGGCCCGGCCTCCATCCTGGGCAAACGGAGCAGAGCCTTCGCCGCAGCTAACATGATCCACGTCAGCCGCGCCCCCCACGCGACCGCCACTGCGATGCCGATGACCGGAAGGAGTTGGGCCCAGGTGTCGAACATCTGCGCCGGCGCCCGGCCGACCACGGCACACGCCACGTCGGCCCGGCACCCGATGGCCGCAACCAAGGACAAAGTGCAGCCGACGAGGAGCAGACCGGCCACGGCCACGGCCAACCGGCGGCCGTGCGTCACCGGTCGGCCAACTCCTGCAGACGGCGGCGTTGCTGCACCGACAGACTGTCCATGCGCGCCGCGAACGCTGCCAGGGCAGCATCGCCAAATCGCGCTATCAAGTCATCCACTTCAGCTTGACCGGTCTGCTTGATGAAGTCCTGTGGAGTCCCAGCCGGCCGGTAGGGGTAGGCTCGCTGCGTCGAAGTGAGCTCTCTTCGAAGCAGGCCCTTGTCGGCGAGCCGGTTCAGCGTGGTCATGACGGTCGTATACGCCAGGTCAGGCATGCGCGCCAGCATGTCGCGGACGAAGAAGGGGCACGCCACCCGCTGTAGCCACACCTCTCGCATGATGCGGCCCTCTAGAGGGCCCACTAGGTGCAGGGCCGCGTCCAATCCGGGGACATCATCCGGCGGTCGATCGGGCATGTCCAGCTCCTTGGTCTGCTGCTACCACCTCATAGTATCGCGACCGACGGGGAACGGTCGCACCGATGCTGGGTGGCCCCAGTCCCTCCACGAGAGGGGGTTATGCCCGGTCATGGGAACGCCTGTCTGCAAGCTGGCCGGATCAGCCTCCAGCTGAGAACTGAAAATCCGCTCGTGGTCGAACTGTGGAGATCTGAGCGGGGCCGCAGCTCGGGAGAACAACTGGTAGGCGCAAGGGGCGTGATCATGGCGAACGACAGGTCCCGGTCTACAGCCCTGCACGGGGAGCTGGCCCGGTGCGGGGATCTGCTCTAAATGGACGGTTCTCGACCCGCGCCTCCAGCTGGTTTAGCAGCAAGAAGGATTCCGCCGCCAGGATCAGGTAGACGGCGTTGCCGAGCCCGAAGGCCTCGGCGACGAACAGGACCAAGAAGCTGTCGTAAATCGGATTGCGGAGCCACCGGAATACCCCACCGCTCACTGGCTCCTGGCGCCCTCTTCCGAAGAAGTACCCGTTGAACGTGCGGGTCAAGCCAAGTTGCCAGGAGGTCCCAAGCAGCAGCGCCACCCCTAAAGTCCCCAACGCTACGCCTGCGGGCTTGAGTTCCGGGGCGAGCGGCCAGTGGACCTGGGAGCCGAGTCGTCCCTGCAGGAGCAGGAACAGACCCCAGATCGGGGTGATGATGGCCAGGTGAACGTACCATGCTCGGCTACCGAAGCGCCGAGTAAGCCACTCCCGCTCCTGTTGCCAGGCCACCGACAGGGTGTTTACTCCGGCGGCCATTGCGAAGACGAAGGTAGTCGGGAGGAGGTTCACAAAGGCTCCCAGCTTGAACAGGTGTGCTGGCAGGCACTCGTGGCGACGCCCGTCCCGGTCACAGCCGACAGTACTGTCAACGCGCGATCCCGTCGGCCCGACCCCGCTGTGGGGCGCTCACGGTTGGGTTCCGACCTTAGACTTTCGCCAAGGCTGGACTGGCGCCCTCGCCGCTCGACAGGTGCCTCATGAGGGCGCTTGACTGGCTTTCTCACCCGCTCGCTCGATCCAACTGGCTTCGTAGCCATGGAGAGGATCCGATGTGGCGCAGGCCGTACCCCTCTGGTGCCCAGAACGCCGGGGCAGAAGAACTTCGCCAGCCCGTCCGGCCTGCGGCCCGGGAGGTCGGCCCTGTGCGTGGTGCGCGCTCGTCCATTCATCTGAAGGTGGTGGCCGCCGGGGCAGGTGTAGGCCCGGGCCTTTTCGTGGTCAACGCGTCGGATTTGAAGTTCTTGCCCACGTCACTTGCCCTCGGTGAGCACGTTGCGGACGTAAAGAGTGGTACCTACCAGCTTGTGCTGATAGCGGAACAGCGGCTTTGGGGGCGGCCCGGCGATGTTGGTACCGTCCATGCTGTACTCTCCCCCGTGGCAAGGGCAGAAGAACACATTCAGGTTGATGTCCCAATGCACGTCGCACTGCATGTGGGTGCAGACGTTGGAGAGCGAAAGGAGTTGCACAGCATTGTCGAGATTCAACTTCACGACGTACACCGTGCGGGGCACAGGAGGAACCTGCCAAGCGTCGCCACCCTGGTCCAGCATCACCACGTAGGCTGTGGGGACCCCGATCGGTACGTGGCGGATGTCGGCGACCAGCACCCACGGCTGCTTCCTTTGATAGAAGAGCGGGCTCAAGATCGATCCGACGATCGGGGCGCCGATGAGCAGCCCGGTGCCTGCACCCGCTGCGTTGATGCCGAGGATCATGAATTTCCGGCGCGACATGCGCCTCTGGGAAATGGTCGGCCGCCGCTCAGCCACTACAGATCACCAGGCTTCCGACCCGGATCACGATACGTGCCCTCCGACCCCAGCCCGTGAGGCTCCGGCCAGCAGAATCGGCCTGTTCACAGCGCACTCGGAAAACGGATCAACTCCGGCGCCACGAGGGGAGTGCCGATGTCGAGCTGGATCTGGATGTGATTGCCGATCGGGATGTCGCGCGGATTGCCGACGTAGACCTTGCCGTCATAGAAGGCTGTGACCCTACCAATGGCCGGGCCCACCCGGGTGGGGCTGAGCGGTTGACCCCAGATGTCGAAGAAGTCACCGAGCGTGTAAGTCTGCTGGACCGGCGACTCGATGTGGATGATCCCGTCGGGCGCGTGGGTGTGCAGCCAGTAGAAGCAGGTGCCTCCGGTGACGAAGGGCCCCTCGGACGTCGGCTGCACCTGGAGTGGCGGGACAATCCCGACCCCGTCCGGGATCTGCCGGGCGGCGCCATCCACGAAGATCGTGAGGTGGGTGTGGACGTGGAAGAGCGGCTGCTCCGACCTGTTGCATTGGATCCCGTCGACGGTCTGCCCCCGCGCATCGTTTACCGTGCTGGCCAGTGGGGGCGCGGGTGGAACCGGTATCCCCTCCGGTCCGAGCGACCCGGGGGAGCCAGGGGCAACCAGGTGGCCGAGGGAGGCCAGAGATACGAGCTTGGGCCGAGGAGGGCTGGATCCTGGTCCGGGGAGGCCGACGCGGATAGCCACGGTGAATGCCGCCGCCGCGATGACAGCTCCGAACACCCACCACATCCGCTGACGGCGACGCCGAGTCTCAATCGTCTTGGCTGAGTATGCCCTTCTGCGCCCGGCCCTGGTTCCAGGCGGCGATTTGGCGGGTTCTCTGCGGAGCTGTTTGGCCCGGCGGGCACTGCCCATTGGAGTACTATAGCAAGCTAGTAGTAGGCGAGACGCTCAGAGCAGGGCGGACACGCCCCCGGCCAGACTACTTGACCCCGGTCTTGGGGAGGCTGCTTCCTATTGAAGTCACTCATAGCGTTGGCGAAGGACGCCGACGGAGGGAAGGGTTGCCGAGCAGCTGACCACGTGCGGGGAACCGGCTGTCCGATGTCGGGGACTTCTGGGGGATCGCTCTGGCACCTCCCGCAGCACACACGCAGAGGCCCCACCCTGCCTGGGGCCGCTTCCCCACCACCACCGGAGCAACGGATCGGGGCTGCCCGAGCGTCCCATCGTATTGGGTAGGGTCGACATGCTGATCGAGGCGGGTCGCCGCCTGCTCAGCGTTGGCGCTCCCTGGACGCTCAGCCGGCCTCGATCTGGGACGGTCGAAGTGTTGATCCTGCGGTCAGGGCGCTCCTCGGTCCAATGCTGACCACTGCCGGCTCCACTTGATCCGACGCTGGGCGTCGACCGATGGTGACCGGCTCTGCTGGTCCTGCGAGTGCCGGGAGAGGTCATGGTCGAATGCCTGGGTGATCGCCGCCGACTCCTGGCCAACCCTGACCGAAGGAGAGCATCGGTGCCACCATCAGCCGTGCTGGGGATGCTCGTGGTCGGCGTGGGTGGCGGGTTCGAGCTGGAAAGTGGAGTGCTCTACGTCGAAGTGCCCTGCGAGGCAGGCCTGTAGGCGGTCGATGACTCCCCCAGCGCTACCGTCGGTGAGGCAGGCGTCGGCGACGACTACGTGCGCGGAGAGGACCGGCAGGTCCGAGGTGAGTGTCCAGGCATGCACCTCATGTACCGTGACGACTTCAGGGAGCTGGGCCAGGTGGCGGCGAATCTCCCCGAGGTCAATCGACTCTGGAGTACCTTGGAGCAGGACCCGACCTGACCCAGCGAGCAGGGGCCAAGCGGCGCGGAGCATTAGCCCGACCACTATCAAGGATGCGATCGAGTCGGCGCGGCGATAGCTGAAGCTGATGATAACAGTGCCAGCGGCGAGGGTGGCGATGAAAGCGTAGAGGTCGGTGAGGATGTGGGCGAAAGCGCCCTGGATGTTCATCGATGATCGGTTAGCGTTGGCGAGGATCCAGGTGGCCGCGACGTTGACGGCCACCCCTACCCCAGCGACGACCACCAAGGCGATGCCGTCCACCGGGGCAGGGGTGATGAGCCGGCCGACGGCGTCTGAGCCAATCACCGCGGCGATGACCAGCAGGGTGACGCCGTTAATTGCGGCGGAGAGTATCTCGGCACGCTTCAGACCGAAGGTGAACCGGTCACTGGGCGGCTTGGCGGCCAGGTGAGTAGCCCACAGCGCTCCAGAGAGCGCGCCGATGTCAGTGAGCATGTGCCCGGCGTCGGCGAGGAGCGCCAGCGATCCCGAAACGACTGCCGCCGCCACCTCGAAGGCCATGAAGCCGACGATCAGGCCGAGCGCTCCGAGTAGGTAGCGCCGATCGGCGGCAGCCAAGGCACTCCGGGTGTCGACGTGGCCAGAACTTGAGCCATGCTTCCCCTGCCCGTGGGCGCCCGCGCTCGGATCCCTGTGCCTCAGCCTTCGCACAGCTCGCCCTCCCATGCTTCGCGGGCCTCCCTTAGCGCGTAGCCAGCGATGACGAAGCCGGCGACCGGGTCCACCCAGGCTGCCCCGGTGGCGGCGTAAACGGCGAGGGCCACCAAGGTGGTGCCTGCCAGCGAGGCGCACAGTGCAGACTCGGCGGACTCGCTGACAAGCAGCTGGTTGCCCAGCGCTCGCCCGGCGCGCCGCTTTGCCATGGCAAGGCTTGGCATCACGATCAGGGCGGCGGCGGTGACGCCGATCCCGACCGGGGAGTCGTGCGGCCGGGTACCGGTGAGCAGAGTGGCGATCCCGTCGGCCAGCAGGTAGCTGGCGAGGGCGACGAAGGTGATGGCTATTGCCCGCAGCGCCCTGCGTTCCCGGGTCGGGTCGGACGCCTGCCCGGATAGGGCCGACCGAAGGCGGATCAGCACCAGTACAGCTGCGACAATCTCGATGGCTGAGTCCAAGCCGAAGCCGGTGAGCGCCACCGAGCCGGCGGTCAGCCCCGCGGTCAAGGCGATGACGGCCTCGACCATGTTCCAGCCGACGGTGGCCGCCTCAAGGCGGACCCCGCGGCGCATTAGCCGGCGGTCTGGTGCCTGCGGCCGATCTACGGTGACTGTCACTATCGCACGGCAACCGACCCGACTGCGGCCCTGCTGGCGTGGTCCTGGTGGCTGAGGGCCAGGTCGAGCAGCACTCGGACGTGGGCGTCGGCGAGCTGGTAGTAGGCCATCCGGCCCGCCCGACGTACCGTGACCACACGGGCCATGCGCAACAGCCGCAAGGCGTGGCTGACCGCCGACTCGGCCTGCCCGCAGGCTGCGGCCAGGTCGCAGACGCATGTCTCCCCACTACGCAGCGCGGCTAGCAGCCGCAGCCGACCGAAGTCGGCGAGCAACTCGAACATCGCTGCCAGTTCGGCGATGTCTGCCTCAGGAGGCAATTCGACGCGCACGGCCGCGACCCGGTCAGGGTCGACCACGCGTACGGCGCACGCGTCTATCGAAGGGATCTTCGTAATCTGCTTCTCGGAGCGTATCGGCATATGCGTAGGTTAGCAACAATGGACCCAGCTCGAGAGACGTCACCCGTCGGGCGCAGGGTGAGTGGCAACGTCGATCAACCGTGAGGTTGGTGGGCAAGGGCAGGTGAAGGGCCTGTCCATCGAAGGGAGCTGGCCCAAGACAAGCTGATCGCCGCGCGGACTAGTCACTGGTCAACTTCAATCTCTGGCGCTGCCGTGCGAGCAGGCAGCAGCCCGAGCAAGCTAAGCGACCAGTCCCGGCATGATTACGCTCGGCTTGGGGCCAGCCCCCGCCACTGACCGCCCTCCCGTGTCCGACAGAGAGGACATTCGCCGCGGTGGCCGCGCCGAGTTAGCGGCTCTGCGGGGGCTGGTCTCGTCGACAGCGCCATAGTGGATGGTGACGGTTCCCACTGGCCATGACCCAGGGCGATGCAGATGGCCGCGCGGTCAACACCAGAGTGGTCCGCGGTGGTGGCTCACGGGGTACATACGTAGAGATGCCAGGGACATGTGACTTCCATGGGGCGCCGCTGGAACTGACCGGCCACTTGTTAGCGCTCGCGTTGTTTGAACATGTAGTGGCAGGTTTGGGTGAGGACGAACCGACCGCCCAGAGTTGGGTCGAGGTTGAGCCGTTCCTGCTTGCCCATGCCTTGCGGTTAACCGGCCAATCGAAGATGGGAGCGGCCGCCGGGCCCCCGCGGCAGTACGGATATGGCGGCGAGTGGCCATGGTGGGCGAGGTGGGAAGGCCCGCGTGGAGCAGTTGCCGGCAGTGAACGATCTGACCGCGGGACAGGAGCTGCGGGAGGGAATGGAACTGGGCTAGCCCAGGGCGTTGGGCAGCACTTCCTTGGGAAGCAAGTCGGAGACGGCGACTGGCTCATCGCAGTTGGGGCAGAGCCCGCCCAGCCCAACGCGGGACCGGAAGGTCCCGCAGTCCCCGCAGTACTGCTCACCGACGGCCCTTTCCCCGCAGGAGCCGCACTCGTAGACGGTCAGCGGGCGGCGCAGACGGATGGGCGGCAGGGGTTCAGGCGCGCGGGCTCCCTGCCTTCTCCGGTAGGCCGAGGCCTTGCACGCTGCTGAGCAGTAGACCCTTCTGCCTGAGGAGGCAAATGGGCCCTGGCAGACCGGGCAGACCATCGGCATGCCATCGTCACGCCACGGGGATTGGCGCGGGGGGCCGCCGAACTCAGTCACGGGTGAGCTCGGCGGCAGCGCGCTTGGCGGACTGGTCGTCGACCAGGTCCTTGCCGTCGGCGGCGGCGGCGATGAGGGCAGCGGTGGCGGCGTTGTTGAGGATGCGGGGGAGACCGTTGGCGACCCGGTGCAGACGCGCGATGGCGTCATCGGCGAAGAGCGGATCGGAGCGGCCCACCAGAGTCAGGTGGTGGCGCAGGTACTGGGCCGACTCGCCCAGGTCCATGGGAGTCAGGGTGTAGCGGATGGCAATCCGCTGATCCAGCGCCGTGAAACTTCCCATGCGCAGCTGCTGAGCAAGTGCCGGTTGGCCCACCAGGATGCCCGCGAAGGGGTTGGTGGTGTCCATGTCGGCACTGGTGAGGAGGCGGAGCTCCTCCAACTGGTCTGGGCTCAGGAGATGAGCTTCGTCCAGGATGACCACCACCTTGCGGTGGCGCTCGGCCGCCTCGACCGCGAGCAGGTGCTGGGTCTGGGCGATCAGTTCCGGCTTGCGATAGCGGGGCACCGCGCCCAGGGCGCCGACTATGGCGACATACAGTCCGCGCGTGCCGAATGCCGGGTTGGGGACGTAGACCACGTGATGGCGGGTGCGGTCGAGACCGGCCACAGCCGCTCGCACCGCCACCGTCTTGCCGGCCCCGACATCGCCCACGAGCACCCCCAGGGTGCCCTCGGCGATGCAGTATCCGAGCCGGGCCACCGCCTCGGCATGGGCGGCCCTGGCGAAAAGGTCGGCGGCGGCGATGGACTTGGTGAATGGGGTGTGAGTGAGGCCGAAATGGGTGATCCAGGAAGGACTGGTGCTCATGCCAAGGGCTCCAAGTCGGGCCCACTCAACTCCCGGTAGGCAATCTGCTCGGTGAAGGCGGCGTCATGGGCTCTGAGCACCAGACCGAGGTAGTCGATCCCGGTTGGCTGGGGCTGGGCTCGAACTGCCTGGGGGACGGCGGGGTGGACGTGGTGGCCGAGCACGAACGGCGTTGCCACCCCAACCAGCCGGCTCTCCAAGTAGACGCTGAGACTGCTCATGTCCTCGGGGTCGTAGCGAAGCTCCACCCGCTTTCCCACCAGCCCGGGATCCACCTTGTACCGGTTCCCGGCCAGGCTCACGATGGCGGTCTTGGTCACCGTCCGCTGGGACGACCAGCGGAAGGCCTCCTGGAGCAGCGCCGGGTCGGCCGCCCGGGGCGGCCCGCCCGCCAGGAAGCGGGCGATGGGGGTCTCCCCGGTCTCGGCATGCACCCGGGTGTTGCACATCGTCTCCACCCAGGCCATCCAGCGGTCGTTGAGCTCGTCAAGATCCGCTATTCCCGCCGCCTCCGCCTCCAGCAGGAAGCGCTCTCGAATCAGGCGGTTCAACCTTTCCTGCTTGCCCCGACCCTGCGGCGAGTACGGCTTGCTGTGGATCAGGCGGATACCCAGGACCGCGCAGGTGCGCTCCAGGGGAGCGGTGATGTATGGGCTGCCGTTATCAAAATAGAGGGTGCTTGGCAGCCCCCGCTTGACGAACGCCTGCCGCAGCACCACCTGGCCGGCCCTGGTGTTCTCGTGGCTCATCCAACGGCCATGCACCAAGAGGCGGCTGTGGTCATCAACAAGTAGGAAGAGCTTGGCCTTGCGGCTGCCGACCACCTGCGGGAAGGGCACGAACGGCCCGCTCAGCACGTCACCGATCCCGCGCTCGTTGGGGCACTCGGCCTCGTACCGCCCGTACACCACCGGATCCACTCCCAGGGTGCCCCGCTGCAACCCCTGCCGCCGCAGCTGGTCGCGGATGGTCCGCGGCGCCACTTCGATCCCGTGCTTGGTCTTGAGGATGTCGGCGATATGGGCGGCGCTGCGAGTGGGCAGCTCGCGGCGCAGGGCAGCCGCCTCCGCGAACAGCTCCGGATGCCTCCGGATAGCCCCCTGGTCCGAGCGCCGCTGCGGCTGCAGGCCCGGCAGACCATCTTGCCGGTAGGCCCGCAGCCAGCGGTCCACCGTGGGGCGGCTCACCATCACCTGGTTGCCGTCGGGCAGGGTGTGCACCCGCGCGGCAATCTCCCGCACCAGCCGGCCTCGCTCTTTGGCCCCCAGGCGGGAGTTCAGGGCCTCCGCGATCACCACATATCGGAATAGAGCACTGGTCTCGGTCGGGTCAGCGGGCATCACAGGGCCTCCAGGGTGGGCTTGGCTGGCATGGGAGCCATGAAACGCCGATCTCCCAGCGCTGCCCAGGGCGGGGTCTTGTTGGTGCCCAGCCAGGCCCCGCCATTGACCAGGCTGGCCAGCTCCCACAGCCCCACCACCGCCTGCCGGGGTGCCCAGACGGCTCCCAGCGCAGCC
The DNA here is from genome assembly GCA_021817185.1 of bacterium. Next base: position 8,004 of record JAKAVU010000012.1, on the reverse strand, counting down.
AGGGCAGCCTGCTCTGGGTCCCCGGGCAAGCTGATCACCTCGTCACCGAGTTCCACTCGCAGAGCGGCAAGGCCCGCGACCAGCGCCGGCGCTCTCGCCCGGTGGCGCCGCCGCCAGTCCCGGGCGGTGCTGTGAGGCACCCCCAGCTGAGCCGCCACCTTCCCCATCCCCAGCCCAGCGACTCCGAGCACCAAGGCCCGCCCGATTACTCGGACCGGGTCCAGCCGCCTGCGCAGCAGGAACGATGGCAGCAGCGCCTGGGTCCTGCCGCACTTCTGGCACCGCCCCCGGCGGATGAACAGCCGGTGCTCAGCCCTCTCCCGAACGTACCTCCAGTACCCCGACCAGAAGACCAGCTCCTGGCGGCACTCGGGGCAGCGACTTCGGGGAACCCAGATCTCCTTGCCCTGGGCGGCGTACCTCTCGACAGACAGCCCGCAGGGCCATACGATGGCCATGGTGGTTGACCCCACCAAAGGACCCTCTCGGGAACGTCTTTACCGTCGTCGCCGGGGGGGTCCACTTATACGACGAGCTGATCATGCCGCCAGCAGGTTCTCCCCCGCTTCCCCAGGCATGCACCCCCTTCCCCAGACCCCATCCCCGTTTACTACTACGGCTGGTTGTCCCCTTCCCCACCAGCCTCAATAAGCTCTGCCATTCATCCCTGCTACGGCCTCATCCAGTGATGCCCCTAACAACAGGTCATCCCCATGGTCCCAGCGTCCGTTGGCCCAGCCATACAGAAAGCAGACTCCCCCCTGCTCGTCCTCGATGACCCCGGCAGCAGTCCCAATAGGGCGGGCCTCCGGGGGCAGAAAGCACGTCTGCGGGAAGTCGGCCTGGGGAGCTGCCGCTGGCATAAATCTGCCTCCATGGTCACCTATAACATCACACTGATTATATCACATCGGGAAGTCAAATGCAAGTCCTGCTGACTTCAATTTGTGCCGCGCCTACCCCCCTATGTCCAGAGACCTGGCCTCCATCTCGACGGTGACCACCGCTCCGAGCTGGAGGGGATCGACCTTGGCGCCTTCGTCCTGCTGCCCAACACCGCGGGGGCCACCTCGGCGGAGGAGGCTGTGCGCTTGGCGCATCTGGCCCGAGCGGCGGGCCTTTCCGACTTCATCAAGATCGAAGTTGTGGGCGAGCCCGAGACCCTGCTGCCGGACCCGATCGCGACCCTGGAGGCCACCATCAGGCTGGTCGCCGAAGGGTTCGCGGTGATGCCCTACGCCAGCGACGATGTCGCGCTGGCGCTGCGGCTGGCGGCAGTGGGCGCGACGGCGGTGATGCCCGGGGCGGCCCCCATCGGCTCCACCCTGGGGGTCCTCAATCCCCACAGCCTGCGTCTGATCATCGCCAAGTGCCCGGTCCCGGTGATCGTAGACGCTGGCTTGGGGTCGCCATCGGACGCCACCCGGGTGATGGAGTGGGGGGCCGCTGGGGTGCTGGTCAACACCGGTATCGCCAAAGCCGAGAACCCGGTCGCCATGTCGCGGGCGTTCGCCCAAGCGGTGGAGGCCGGCAGGAGCGCCTACCTAGCGGGCCTGGCCGGGCGGGCGGGAGGGTTCGGAGCCAGCTCCTCAGCCGCGGGTATCCCGGCACCTGGGGGACCGGTCTGACCCCCGCCCACAGCGCAGAGCGGCGGGCCAGGCTGCGGCAGGGCGGGTGGTCGGGCCGGAGGCCTTAGCGTGACTTTCCGTTCCATTGCTCCCGGAGGGCCGTGACAGCGGTCAAAGCCCGCAGCGGCGCCAAGGACAAAGCGGTGCGAGCATCCACCACGGATCCCGAAGCTCGCGTGATGAAGGTAGGCGACGGCGGCTTCCGGCCCGCCTACAACGTGCAGCTCGCGACCACCACCGACCGGGCCAGGGTCATCGTCGGGGTACAAGGTCAGCAACAGCGGCAGTGACCAGGGCTTGAGCACGCCGATGCTGGATGAGATCGAGCGGCGAACCGGGCAGCGGCCAGCGGAGTTGCTGGCCGACGGTGGCTACAACGCTCACGAGCGTCCGTCACCGTCAGGCAGGTTGGGCGCCGATGCCCTCGGAGCGCGTCGCGGGTTCGACTCGCGGCCGAGGTCATGCCGCGACGACCACTGGGACGCCAGGGGGACAGTCCGGCAGTGCTGCTCACGCACCTTCGACGCACAGTGCGTGCCAGCGTCGGTGGGCGTCTTCGAAGTCCGTGGCCAGGGCCGGTGCGGCTGGATCGATGGTGACGGCGGGCTGCCCAGCCGGCGGCGGTCCATCGGGGTAGGTGATCCGGATCCGCCCGTAGGCGCCGTCGCCGTGGTCGACGAAACACTCCGGTGAGGGCGTCGCGGGGGTCCGGGCGTGATCGAGGCCGAGGTCGGACAGCACCGCCTCTGCTGCGACCGTCCCGGACCACGCCGCGGGATCCGCCGCCCTCGGGTAGGGGCTGGCGGCAGCGTCGCCCACGACGAAGACCCCGGCGGCCTCGGTGGCGAAGCGGAAGTCGACCGGGACGAGCGGGTTGTTCCCCTCGCCCAGGTCGGCGAGCAAGGGGCTGGTACGGTGTCGGGGGACCACGATCGTGAGGTCCGCCCCGTCCCGGTCGCCACCTGCCACCCCGCCTTCGGCCAAGCTGTCGGGGTCGAGCTGGGCGCCGAGGCGGATCTCGACGCCGGCATCTTTGCAGCTGGCCAGCAGAGCGTCGCCGAGCGTGCGCCCGAGCGCGACGAGCGGGTGCTCTTCGGGCGTGACCAGGCGGACCTGGAGGGGCTGCCCAAGCCGCCGAGCCCGCCGGGCGAGGCGCATGGCCAGGCCGTAAGGCGCAGGCGGGCAGCGGTAGGGGAGGGACGAGATCACGATGTCCACGACGCCCTGCTCGATGGCGCGGATCCTCGGCGCGGCCACCTCGGCTCCGGTTGGGTCCCAGAAGCCGACGATCGACCCGGACAAGGGGCCCCCGATGGGGTCGAGGGCCAGCCCGGGGGCGGCGATGATGGCTTGGGCCCGAAGCCATGACCCCTCGATCCTGAGTGCGCCGGGCTCGATCCCCTCGACCCAGACGGGCATGGTCTCGACCCCGGAAAGGTCGACACGGGTCTGGTACCGGGCGGCACGGGCGTCACCGGTAGCCACGGCGAGCGTGCCGCCCAGGTACTCCGACAGCCCTTCGGGAACGACCAGGACGACGTGGATACCGCCATGATCTCGGAGCCGCCGGGCGGCCGCGAGCCCCGCCGGCCCGGCCCCGACCACGGCCACGAGCGGCGTGGGCGTCATCGCTCGGACCTGGCCGTGGGTTCCCCGCGTCGGCCGTCGCATGCCGGTTCCCTACCCATCGGACGCCGCTCCGAGCGCCCGGTCGACCAGTCCCGCGATCCCGGCCAGCCCGGCGACCTGCTCGGAGCCGAGCCCGTAGCGGCGGCCGAGGACGGTCGGGTCGTAGAAGACCACCGTGCTGCCTGAGGTGCCCGAGGATGCCTTGCGGACGAGCAGACGGGTCGGGAGCTCGAGCGCGAGATCGGGGGCGGCGAGCATCGCCGGGGTGCCCGCAGCCGGGTTGCCGACGCTCAACACCCTGGTCTCGGGCATGTCAAGGCCGACCGACCGTGCGCCGGCAGCATGGTCGATGGTGGCAAAGACTGTGGCGCCACCTTCCGTGGCGGCGTCGACCAGGCGCTGCACAGTCTCGTCGACGTCAAATGGGCTCGAGCGCTCGATGACGCCCTCCGCACCAGCGGCGCCCGCCGGCTCACTTCCAGAGGACTTGGACCACCACAGCTCGAGCTGGATGTGGTCAGGGTCTCTGAAGACGAGCGCCGAGCCCACCTCGGTGTCGGTGACCGGCGAGTGCTCGACACCGAGCGCCACCAGGCGCTCCTGCCAGATGTCGAGGTCCTGGCGGCGCGAGACGGCGAAGCCGACGTGGTCGAGCCCGGCACGCCGCTCGTCGAATGGCTCCCCGGGAAAGCCCTGGTGCTGGTTGAGCCCGATCACGAGACCAGACGCCTCGTGCATGAGCACGATCATGGTGCGCTCGGGGAGCTCTGCCCGCCGTACCCGTGCCAGGCCGAGCACCCGCTCATACCACGCGGCGCTCGCCTGGGCGTCGGATACCGACAGGTCGAGGTGCCCAACCCCCGAGAACGCAGGGGCCGCCACGCCTCTACCTCTGTGGCTCAATGGACCGCCCTGGGTTTGATGGAGACTACTGAGTGTAGGTTGTCTCCGCCTGGACTGTCCCCAAGAGACTGAGGCGACCCATCGGCCATCGCTCTTGCGCCGGTAGATCGAGCCCTCACCCTGGCCCCTCTTGGTCACCCCTCTATCTCCATGGCCGGTTAGCCTACCTCTATCACCCGGCCCGGGGAAAACGCCTGCTCAGCGCTTCGACCCAGGAGGCCGATCGAGGATCCCAAAGCCGGGCAGCCCTAAGATCAGTCCGATCCTGGGCGGCTTGTGAGAGGCGAAGCTCCAGCAACTCGGTTGCCTGAGCTGGGGAGAGGGACGTAGTGGTGCCGGCCCCAGAGGCCATTGAGAGCTAGTTCGGGCTTGTGATCGTCGCCACCCTCCGCAGCACGGTGCCTGACGAGAGTCTCCGGGATGTACCTCGCGGCGCACAAGCGTTTGGCAGCATCTCTGTCGTGCCGTTCCGGGGGCCGTGGGCCATGGTATCTCTATCTCCCGCGGCGGACACCCGGTACCGACGGTGCTTCCCTGGCTTGGAGCCCGGCGTCCATCGCGCTGAGGGTTGGCCTACGCGTCTGGATGCCGATCCTGGTGCCTGTGCTGAGGACCAATGTGGAGGCGAAGATCGGATGCGGAAGAATCCCCACACGCGCTCCTTGCAGCCACCCTGTCTTTACGGCACCAGGTACCGCCGACGGGTGACTGAACCGGTCGGACGTGTGGATCCGCAGCCCACCGCAAGCCACGGCCGGATGACCTCAGCCTTGGTGTTCCCGGGTGAGCAGAGGAGTGCCTACCCAGCCCCAGTAAATGCGATGGTGGTCGATCTCGCGGCCCGCGAGGTCCATCACCTCGACCAGGTCCAACTGATCACCATCCGGGGTCGGGCGAGGGTACTCCCAGATGAGAGTGCGTCCGTCGAAGTGGTAGTGACCGCTGCGGCGCCAGCGCACGAGGTCGTTGGGGCGGCCGCGAGTTCCTGCTTCGAAGAACGGGCGGATCTGATCGTGCCCCTTCAAAATGCCACTGGTTTGGTCGAGAATCCTGGGGATGAGCGGACTCTCCAAGACCGCATCGGCGCTGTACAGGGAGAGCAGGCCCTCCACGTCTCCCGCTCGGGCCCTCCGATCCCACTCGCCGAACACGAAGGCGGCGTCATTCGGAGCTGCCGCTGCGTGGTGGGTCAGGTCGCCAACCTGACGGGCGTAGTAGACGATGTCGGCCAGGTGCCACGCGATCTGGCGGATAGTCCAAGCGTTGCCTCTGTCCGCATCCAGGGTAGCCTCGTCCAGGCTGATCAAGCGTGCCTGCCACAGCTGGCCAAGTCGGCGTAGCCGGCTGTTCGCTTCGTCGAGGTCCACCTCGGTGAAACGGGCCCAGTCCGCCTCCAGTGTCACGGTCCGGCCATGCCAGGTGTCAGGGATGGGAGGCAGCCCTGCTAGCATGGCTTCGACCTCAGCGAGATGGTCGAGAAGGTGGTCACCCACCCGGCGCAGTGCCTTGGCGGGGGTCCAGACGTTGCCGTCGCCGTAGGCCGGGCGTCCGTCCCAGGCCAGCCACGTGGCCGCCAGGCGCAGGACCTCGTCGATGGCGGTAGTGATCAGCTCGGCCGGGGCACGACCATCCGTGATGGTGGGTGTAGACATCGGGATCTTGTCAGCAATCATGCAGTCGATGCTACCACCGCAATTGTTTGCTGACGACCAAACCATCGTTGCGAGAGAATCTCCAGGTGCCGACCGCAAGTGTCTCCGACGTTGACGTCGCTTCGATCGCCGCCCTGATCGGGGATCCGGCTCGGTGCACCATGTTGAATGCCCTGTTGGGGGGAAGTGCTCTGCCGGCGGGCACCCTGGCCCGACTTGCTGGCATCTCTCCCGCCACGGCGACTGGGCACCTCCACAAGCTGGTGGATGCGGGCCTTGTCCAGGTCGTCGCGCAGGGGCGTCACCGCTACCACCGACTCTCCGGGCCCCAAGTTGCCTCAGCTCTGGAGGCGCTCGCTCTTCTAGCCCCTCCGGTGCCGGTGCGGTCTTTGCGACAGAGCCGTAGCGCAAGTACCTTGGCCGAGGCCCGGACTTGCTACGACCATCTGGCCGGGCGACTGGGAGTCGCTTTAGCCGAGGCATTGCTCGAGATGAAGGTCTTGGAACCGATAGATGAGCGCGACCACCGGCTCACCGCGGCCGGGCGAGAACTGCTGGCTCGGCTCGGTATCGAGGCTGCGCCACTGGAGCAGAGCCGCCGAGCGTTTGCCAGGTCCTGTCTGGATTGGACGGAGCGGAGGCCCCACCTGGCCGGAGCGTTGCCGTCGCAGTTGCTGAGCATGATGGTCCGGGAGGGCTGGCTTTGTCACGACCCGGCTGGCCGGGCCTTGCAAGTCACCAAGAAGGGAGCGGCGGCGCTCTTTACCGCCTTCAGGCTGAACGTCGCGGACTCCCTTGGTCGTTGACCCCTCCCCTCGCTCATCGAGCGACGCAGCGCGGGCAACGTGAAGTCCCCAAAGGAACGAGAGCGCCTCGGGTCCATTGTCGCCGCTGCGGCACTGACGCTCAAGCGCCAAGTGGCCGCCATCACAGCAAAACCCCATTCGGTTCCCGGCAGCTATACCCCGTTCTCGGTGGGCCGTGATGCCTGGACCTCAAGCTATCGGAATCACCTTCGAACTGGGTGTCCACCCAGCATCCAGGTCAGCCTTGGCAGCTTCCAGGCGGCGCACCGCCTCGACTAGGTCTTCCTCGTCCAGGATGTAGGGCAGGCGTAGGTAGCGCTCCAGGGTCCCGTTGGGCCCGAAGCGGGGCCCGGCAGCTAGGCGAAGTCGGTGACCCTCGGCGGCTTGGGCTAAGGCGGCGCTCACCGGCGCGCCCAAGTCGACCCACAGTGACAGCCCGCCCGTCGGCGCCCCGAAGCGCCAGTCGCGAAAGTGCTCTCTCAGTTCTCTCATCAGGATGTTCCGGCCGCTGGCCAGGGCGGCGCGGCGTCGGGTCAGGAGCCCATGACCGTTGTCGAGGAGCCATGCAGCCAGCAGTTGCTCGAAGACCGGACTGGCGATGTCCAGCGTCCCGCGCACCGCTTGGAACCGGGACAAGAGACTTGCCGTGGTTCGAATCCAACCGATCCGCAGGCCAGCCCAGTAGGCCTTGCTCATTGAGCCAACCGATATCACCTGTCCGCTAGCGTCGTAACAAGCAAACGGGGGAGGGACATCAACAGCATCCAGGGTGAGTTCAGCGAAGGTCTCATCTATCACGAGGTGGGTCCCAGACGCGGCAGCTGCCTTGGCGATGGCCAGCCGGCAGTCAACGGGCATCAGGTGGCCAGTCGGATTGTGAAAGTCGGGAATCAAGTAGGCCAGCCGAGGCAGGGTTTGTCGCAGAGCCGAGATCGCCAGATCGGGGTTCCACCCGGTGGTGGACATGCCCACCGTTACCACACGAGCCCGGGCTTGGGCTAGGACATCCAGGGCATTTGGGTAGGTCGGGCATTCGACCATTACAGGCTCAAGTGGGCTGACCAGGGTCCGGACCACCAAATCGATGGCCTGCTGGGCCCCATTGGTAACCAGGATCTGGTCTGCAGAGGTGGGGAGACCCCGCGATTCGTAGCGGCGGGCGATAGCCTCTCGCAGGATTGCTAGGCCGCGTGGCTCGTAGCCATGGCCTCCGAGGTACGCACCGAGCTGGCCGGTCGCGTCTGCCACCGCCACCATGACCTCATCGTCGCCCACTGGTGCGGCCAGAGCCAAGTCCAGCCAACCAGCCTCCTCGGGAACGGCCGGTCCCCAAGGTGCGCCTCGACGCTGCCGCCCGGGAGGCAGGGCGGTCCAGCTCCCTCCTCC
>JAKAVU010000193.1 GCA_021817185.1 bacterium | reverse complement strand
GCCAAGCGCCTGCGTAAGCCGGTTCGCTACTTCGACATCAGCGAGCTGCCCTACCAGATCAACTCGGTGCCGGAGTCGATGGTCTCCGAGGAGCGCTGACGGCGGCGCTGGCGGCAGCCCCCCTTGGGCCGATGTGCCGGCGGCACGATGGCCACGTGTCACCGGCCGAACGCGGGCCAGGGCACTTCCTCGCGGCTTCGGGCCGGCGATGAGCAGGTTCTCCGTCGTCGAGCGGCTGCCCCGACCCGGGGCTGGGGCCGCGGCCTACGAGTCTGGCTGGCAGTCCTGGAGCCCGTCGGGGCTGTACCTCCTCGGGCAGAGCCCGCCCCGACCCAGCTCCGAGAGAGTCGCCGCGATGTCCTACCGCCCCGGCCAACCACCTCGGCCCGGCCAGTTTCAGGGCGAGGGGCTGCTGCTCCTCGAATTGCCAGATCGGCAGCAGTGCCGGGTCTGGTCGGCCGCCGACGTGCGCTCCGAAGTCCCCACCATTCGCCTGCGCATCGAGCCGCGGGCTCTTGAGATCGAAACCGACGGTCCGGTGACCGCGGAGACCGTTGCCGGCTCGGCGGCCACGGTCCTGGAGCGCCACTTCGCCAGGCTGGGCGATGAGCTCGGAGTCGTGGCCAGCGGGGCGCCCTTTCCCGGCGTTTGGTGCTCGTGGGGTTTCCACCGCCACCGGGTGGTGGCCTCCGACGTTGATGACGCGGCCGACCAGGTCGAGCGCCGGGAGCTTCCCATCGAGGTGTTCTTGGTGGACGACGGTTGGCAGTTGGAGATTGGCGACTGGCGTCCGGAGCGGCCAGGGTTCGGGGACCTCGGGGCCCTGGCCCGGCGGCTCCACTCTCGGGGACTCCGGCTGGGCCTCTGGCTGGCCCCGTTCCTGGTGGGAAGTCACAGCGGCCTGGCCCGGTCGCATTCCGGATGGCTGGTGGACGGCCCTGTGCATCCGCGGTGCTGGGGCCAGGGGATCTCGGTGCTGGACCCTACCGACGGGGACGCGGGAAGGCATCTGCAGGACCAGTTTCGGCGGCTGCGGGAATTGGGCTGCTCCTACTTCAAGCTCGACTTTCTGTACGCCGGCGCGTGGCCGGGGCGGCGCTCCCGGGGCGCCAGCCCCCTCGCGGCCTATCGCCACGGGCTGCAACTCATCCGGGCCGCAGTCGGCCCCGAGACCACCCTGGTGGGCTGCGGTGCCCCCCTGCTCGCGAGCGTGGGATTGGTGGATGCCATGAGGGTCAGCCCTGACATCGCTCTCCACCGCTATCCGGCGGCCGGGGATCTCAGTCAGCCCTCGCTCACATCGGCCCTCCATACGGGTCGAGCCAGAGCGCCGATGCATGAGCGGCTCTGGGTCAACGACCCCGACATGCTGCTGGCTCGTCCGCGGATGCCGGAGAGGGATCTCTGGGCCGAGCATGTCGCCGGAGTCGGAGGTGTCGTGGCTTCCGGAGACCGGCTTGCGGATCTCGATCGCCACGGCCTCGCCCTCCTGAGGAATGCCCTCCAGCGTCGCAGCCACAAGCCGGTCCACTGGCGCCCGGCGTTCGACGGCTCCCAGGGGAGCCTCGCCTGAGGCGTCCGGCCCGCTTGTGCCGCAAGACGCCGGGCTGAGACACTGCGGCGACTGACTCTAAGTTCCAGCTCAAGTGGGGGGCCATCCGTTGATGCACACTGGAATGTCATGAGGCGCAACCGCACCTGGCTGGTGGCCGTGCTCAACCGCCCCGCCGGGCGGCTGGTGGTCGGGGCTCTGGTGGCGATCGCGCTACTGGCGCTGGTGCTGACCAAGGTCTCGATCCCGCGGGTGGAGGCCGCCCTCGCCCATGTGTCGGTGCCGCTGCTGGGGTTGGCCGCCGCCATCGCCATCGTCTACGTCGCCATGCGCGCCTGGCGCTACCATCTGCTGCTCGGCCGGGGCTCCTGGGTCGCCACCATGGGAGTCACGGCTGCCAGCTGGGGAGCGGGGCAGGTGCTGCCGGGCCCCGGCTCTGATGCCGCGTTCGTCTGGTTCGCGCGATCGGATCTAGATGCCTCGGTTTCCCGCGGTACGGGGGCGGCCCTGGTCGCTCGACTCTTGGATCTGGCCAGCCTGGCGATCGTCCTGCTGGTCTCGGCGGACCTGGCCGGAGTCCGGCTGGCTCGTCCCCTGCGGATCACCGCGGTGGCCATGGCGGTGGGGTTGGTGGTCCTGCTGCTGCTGTTCTTTGTGCGTCAGAGCCGGGCCTGGCTGCTGGCCCGGGCCGAGCGGCTGCCGGTCGTGGGCTCATTCGCGGTGCGGGCCGAGGTGGCGCTGGCTGATCTCAGCAGCTCGCGCGTGGTGGTCGGGCTGGTGGTGTCCACCGTTTGCGCGAGGGTCCTCGCGGCCCTTGAGTACCTGTGTTTCTTCTGGGCCCTGGGGGCCCACTTCAGCATCTGGCAGGTCTGGCTGGCGCTGGCGGTGCGGACGCTCTTGTTTGCGCTGCCCATTCAGGGGCTGGGTGGGTTGGGCACCTCCCAGGTTTGGTGGGCTGGGGGGCTGACTCTGGCCGGGCTGCCGCTGACCGCGGCGCTGACGTTCGGGCTCGAGGTTCAGATGCTGGATCTCGTGGTGGCCCTTCCGGAGGGGTTCCTGGGCTGGGTGGCCCTGCGGATGCGCCGCCACTGGGCCAGCGATGTCGAGAGCCCGCCGGTCCCGGCTCAGTCTCCCGCCCGACCATCCGGAGTGCCCGCACCCAGCGAAGCAACCGCGTCCAGTCGCGAACTGATCGCGTCCCGGGGAGGAAGGCCGAAGCGCTGACCTGACCAGCCGGAGAGGCGGGCCCCGGCCGCACCGGTCTGGCCCCAGCCACGTGGTGGTTTCGGAAGCCGCGGCGCCGCCGTCCGTCGGGGGCCGGCTTCAGAAGCGTCACCACTCGCCGGTGGTGGATCTCAACTCGTGGTCGGCGGCCACAGGCGGTCGGTTACCATGTGCCGGCGGGGAGCGGTCAGGGAGACACACCATGCGCATTGCTGGCGAGACCGTCGGCCGTCGCGGCGCGGCCGGGATTTCACTGGCGGCGGTTGCGGCGGCAGTGCTGGCGGTTCACGGATACTCAAGTCCCGGCTCGCTTTCGCTGTCGGGGTCGTCCCCGCTGGGATCCCGCCATGGGTCCGCCCTCAGCCCGACCGCCCGGACCACCCCATCGCCATCCCCCCAGCGCTCGGCAGCGCCGCGCCCCAGCGGGACCGCCACCCCGGGCCCCCTGCTCTCGTCCACCGCCTATGGGTCCTACACCTACCAGCTCTATCCGGGCAGCCCAAGCGCCCAGGCGCGTTTCGCCCTGGCCGGATTCAGCTACACGGCGCAGCGCTCAGGGGCCAGCGTGGACTTCACCCTCTACGTTTCCGGGGGTGGCCAGCCTCCCATCAAGAAGACCTATCCCGCGAGCGATCACATCTACTTCGTGGAGGCCAATCTGGGTGACGACTCCGGCAGCTCGGAGTACAACTTCGGCGACGACGGCCTGGTCGCCACCGATGCGACCGGGCACGTGGTCTCCTGAGGATGGCCAGACG
>JAKAVU010000011.1 GCA_021817185.1 bacterium | reverse complement strand
GCTCCGCCCACCCAGGTCACTATGTCGCCGTTGGCGGGGTTCTCCGCCACCAGGGCACCGTCGGTCATGTGCATGGCCGAGCGCGCGGCGATCACCTGGGTCACCATCTGCTGGGCCAGGTTGTTCAGGGGAAGGTCGAGAGTCGTGTAGACGCGGAGCCCCATCGTCGGGTACGAGGCGCCGAAGTGGGATCCCAGCCACTGCTGAACCTGGTCCAGGAAGTAGGGGGCCGGGTCGGGCCCTCCGCTCGGGGAAAGCGGGGTCGGCTTCCCCAGGATCTGGGCTGCGAGCCGCGTGCTGAGGTTGCCGTAGGCGACCATCGCCGCCACCACGGCTCGCTGGCGCCCTCTGGCACCGCCGGGGTTGGAGAAGGGGTCAAGGTATGAGGGGGCTGGGAGCAGCCCCGCCAGCAAGGTGGCCTGGGAGGCGGAGAGGTCGCTAGCCGGTATCCCGAAGTAGGTTTCGGCGGCGGCCTGCACCCCGGTCGCCCCCTGGCCGAAGTAGACGTCGTTGAGGTACTGGTCGAGGATCTGCCGGCGGCTCAGCCTGGTCGCCAGGTCGTTGCCGTAAAAGATCTCCTTGATCTTGTAGATGAGCGATTTGTTGTCCTGCAGGTAGAGGAGCTTCGCCAGCTGCTCCTGGATGGTGCTGGCTCCCTGGGCGGCGGCTTGGTGCACCGCGTCATAGAAGGCCGCCTGCAGGATGCGTCCCAGATCGAAGCTGGGGGATGTCCAGTAGCCGTGATCCTCGATGTCCACCACCGCCTGCTGCATGACCGGGGAGATCTGACTCAGCGGCACGGGGATCCGGCTCTCGCCCGGGGGGTGCAGGTCGGCTATCTGCTGCCCTCCGGCGGCGTAGACCAGGGTGTCGGAGGGGAAGGTGCGCGGTGAAGCCGGCAGTGCGCTGTAGGTGTGGGCCAGGGCACCGAAGGGAACCGCGAGCATGGCCAGCGCAGAGAGCGCTGTCACTCCCGCGATGGCGACCAGTCGTAGGGGTCCCGGGCTGGGGCGCCTCAGGCGGGCGCCCGCACCGGCCACAGCCCGCTCGGCCAGCCTGCGGACCCGAACCCAGTCGCGCTCAAATGGATCTCGGATCACCTAGTCCTCCTCGGTCGGCACCTGTCTGCACGCCGTCACCGGGACGGCCAGGGGCCTGTCGGGGCACAACTCCTCCAACGCGGGGTGAAGGGCGCAGTTTCACACGAGGGGCCGGTGCTCCTGCCGGCCCCTGGAGGCGGTCCGGGGTGGGGCCAGCGCCCCCCAGCCCGGAGCGCCACACCCGAACCTCCAGGGGAGGGCTGGCAGGCCCCCACGGCCGAGAGCGCTGCTGGACCTCGCCCGGCGTCGCTGGGGGACCGACTGGGAACGCTTCTGCCGCCGGCATCGTCAGCCGCTTCAGGGTGCTCTCGGCCAGACCGCTTACGTCACGGGCGAGCAGCGGGGTCGCCGCGCGGTCGAGCGCCGGGCCGCTCAGCAGCGGACGAGGATGGTGCCGTTCCCACCCACGGCGAAGCAGTGGGCGGAGCTGGCGCACCCTACTCCGTACAGGTCCTCATCTCTCCCAGCCGTGCCGATGACCAAGTGGGCCACTGGCAGGGTCTCTTGCGGCGGTCCGGCCCTCGGTGTATGCTCGCCGCACCTAGCCCCTGCGGAGGAGGTGACGTGCCCGCGGTCGATGCGCCTGAGGTCGACGCTCTGCCCCGCAACTTCATGCGGGCGCTCATCCTGCTCTGGGTTGCGGCAGGGCCCGCCCACGGCTACGACCTTCTGGAGCGCTTCCGGGAGCTGGACCTCGCGATCGACCCCGGCGGCCTCTACCGGGGGCTGCGCGCGATGGAGCACGCGGGTCTGCTGCGCTCCACCTGGGAGCCCTCTCCCTCCGGCCCCGACCGGCGGCGGTACGAGCTGACCAAGGGAGGTGAGGAGCAGCTGGACGCCTGGGGAATCCGGCTCACCAGGACCAGCTCACTGCTGGCAATGTTCCTGCGGCGCTACGGGGCCCTCTCCGAGGAGCGGGTCGTTGGCTCCACAGGGGGGGTCTGAGCTGTGTGCCTGGGCTTGCCGGCGACCGTGGTGGAGGTGTCCGATCCGGCCACGGTCCAGGTTGAGATCGGCGGGCGCCGCCGGCAGGTGAGCATCGCCTTGCTCGAGGGCCCACCGCCGGCGATCGGGGAGCGTCTGGTCGTTCACGCCGGGCTTGCGGTCGACCGGATCGACGAGGCCGCGGCCCAAGAGATCGAGGGGATCCTGGAGGGCTTTGGAGAGGAGTTCGCGCTCCTCGGACCGAGCCCTGAGGGCGCGGATGGTGGCGGGCCCGCCAGGCCGCTGGATGAACGTGCGCACGAGGAGGTCGCGCCATGAGATTGGCAGTGGTCGGCAAGGGCGGCAGTGGCAAGACCACCATCACTGCCGCTTTGGCGCGCAACCTGAGCCGCCTCGGCAACCGGGTGGTCGCGATCGACGGGGATCCCAACCCCAACTTGGCGGTCGCTCTCGGGATCGCGGCCTCCGACCGGGGCGGTATGGCCACGGTACCCCGGGATCTGGTGCAGGAAGTGACCGACCCCGATGGGCACCGCCACGTAACGCTCGCGGCCACCGTGCACGAGATCGCCGCCCGCTACGGGCTGGCCGCCCCGGATGGGGTCCGGCTGCTGCTCGGTTCACTGGTGGAGAAGGCTGGGGCTGGTTGACTGTGCGGAGCACATGCCGCGGTTCGTGGCTTGGTCGGCGGAGCGGGACTCGGTGCCAAGGAGGTGATCGTGCTTGACATGGAGGCCTCGCTGGAGCACATGCGGCGCGGAACGGTGCGCCACGTGGACACCCTCCTGATCGTGACCGAGCCATACTTCCGCTCCCTGGAGACCGCGGCCAGGCTCGCCCAGCTCGCAGCCGAGTTGGAGATCCCGAGGGTGGCGGCGGTCGCAAACCAGGTGCGGTCCCCAGGGGAGGAGGCCGCGATCCGCGACTTCTGCGCTCACCACGGTCTCGAGGTGGTGGCGACGGTGCCCTTCGATCCCGAGGTGACCCGGGCCGACAACCTGGGCCTGGCCCTGCTTGATGCCGCCCCGGACTGCCCGGCCGCCGACATTCTGCGCGAGCTGGCCGCCAACCTGGACGGGATGGCCGCGGCGGTGGGGCTGGAGGCATGAGCGTGGCCGAGACGGCGGGGCCAGCGGGGATCAGGGCCTTCGGGGTCCCCCTCGACCACGTGTCCGTCTACTGGTTTGCCGGGATGAGCTGTGATGGTTGTTCGATCGCGGTCACGGGCGCCACCAGTCCTCCAATCGAGAAGCTGCTGCTGGGCCAGATCCCCGGGCTGCCCCGCTTGATCCTGCACCACCCCGTGCTGTCCGTCGATGCCGGTGCCCAGTTCATGCAGCACTACCGTGATGCCGCGGAGGGCCGGCTCGACGCCCCCTATGTAATCATCCTGGAGGGATCGGTCCCCGACGAGCGTCGTTCCGGCGACGGCTACTGGTCGGCGATGGGGTCGGGGGGAGTCGACGATGAGTCGGACCCCACCGCCGTCAGGGACGGGGTGCGACAGCCGACCAAGACCATGGACTGGCTGACCAAACTGGCACCCGGGGCGGCGGCCGCGATCGCCATCGGCACCTGCGCCACCTGGGGCGGCATACCCGCCGCCGCCGGCAACGTGACCGGGGCGATGAGCCTGATGGACTACCTGGGCCGCGACTACCGCAGCAGCCTGGGGCTGCCGGTGATCAACATCCCGGGCTGCTCGCCCGTCGGCGACAACTTCACAGAGACCGTGGCCGCCGTGCTCCTCTTCCTGCAAGGGCTGGGACCGCTCCCGGAGTTCGATGAGCTGGGCCGCCCGGCCTGGCTCTTCCGCGAGACCGTGCACCGGGGCTGCGGCCGCGCGGGGTTCTTCGAAGAGGGGGTCTTCGCCAAGGCATATGGGGACCGCGAGTGCCTGGTGGAGATCGGGTGCTGGGGGCCCGTGGTGCAGTGCAACATCGCCTCCCGGGGTGCCATCAACCACATGGGCGGCTGTATGAACGTCGGCGGCGTCTGCATCGGTTGCACCATGCCCGGGTTCCCCGACAAGTTCTCGCCGTTTTACAAGCGGCCCCCGGGGACCATCATCAGCAGCAACGCCTCCAGGGTCACCGGCAGTACCGTCCGCTCCCTGCGGCGGTTCAGCCAGCGAAACCTGAATCGGGAGTCCCGCTGGGACTGGGACGGCGTCGAGCAGCCGACCAGCGGCTGGTCAAACACCGATGAGGCCCCCAAGGTGGGTGACCGGGTGGTCCATTTCCTATACGAAAAGTGGCAATTCAAGGGAGCCAAGCGGCCCCAGCCGGGCCTGCGCGATCCCTATACCCATCAGACCATCCCGCCCGACCAGGGACCCAAGCCCAAGGTCGGAGAGCCAGAGGGGAAGACCTGATGCTGGCCGCTGCGAGCACCGGACTCCTCCTGGGTTGGTCGATCGGGTTGGTGTGCGCCCTCGCCGTGGGTCTGGTGGTGGCCGGGCTGCTGCTGGCGATACACGGCGTCGCCCAGGACATCCTGAGGGGCGCCACCGCCAGCCTGGGGGCGGTGGAGCGGATCCGGCAGGACACCACAACTCTCTTCGCTTTGACCACCACCAATGAGGTAGCGGCCGGGATCCTCACCGCGGCTGCCGGCATCGCCCGCGATGCCAACCTGCTGGCGGGTGCCCTCGAGTCGGCAGAGACGGGGGAGGGGCCAGAATGAGCGGACAGGCCACGGCCCTCCTGCTGATCTCCCTGGTGCTGGGAGTGGTGGTGACGCTGGTGGTGTCGCTGCTTCTCAACGCGATCCTGCGCACTGCCCGCGGCATCGATGCCGGGGCTGCCCAGGTGTGGGTCGTCGGCAAGCTGGTAGCTCGCAACACTGTCCATATCCCGGCGTTGATCCAGACGAACCAGATGGTGGCCGACATCGCCGAGGGGGTGGGGACGATCCTCCTCGCGGTGCAGCGCATCGCTGCCCACGCCGGCCGCTGTCCGGGCTGCCCCACCTGCCTGACCGGGAGCGGGAGGTGAAGCGGTGCTGGTGATCCTGACCCTGCTCGTCTGCCTGTTGGCGCTGGCGTTCCTCGGGACTCTGGCGATCTTCCTGGTCCGCATCGTGGACGTGCTGCAGCGGATCGGCTCCGGCGGACAGAGCTCCCTGGAGATGATCGCCTGGGGGGTGCGCGCCATCGAAGTGGAGACCGGCCACATCCCGACCCAGGTGATCCGACTGAACCGGCAACTCGAGCAGGTGGAGGGCGGACTGCAGCGAATCGATCAGGGACTCAAGGCGGTGGCCGTTACCGCCACCACCCAGCGGAGCTATCAGTGATGTTGCTGGCTGCGCAGATCATCTGGGCGGTGACACTCGCCATCATCGTCCTCGTCATGACCCCGCTGGTGGTCTTCCACTGTCGGCGTTTGGTGCGCGCCGCCCACAACATCGAACGCCACTTCGCGGTCATCCTGGCCGCCGCGGCCGGGGTGGTCGCCGCCACAGCGGCCACCGCTGAGTTGGCGGGCACGATCACCACCGCAGGCGAGCTGCTGGACACGGCTGGCTCCATTGAGCAGACGTCCGCCGCGATCGAGGATCTGCTCACCGGCCGTCTCCAGGGGGCCGGCCGATGAGCGAGGTCCTGATGTTGATCTCCTTTGCCCTGGCCATCGTCTACGTACTGGTGCTGGCGGTGACCCTGGTGCTGGTGCTTGTCTATCTCCGTCGCGCCGCCAACCTGGCCGGAAAGCTGAGCCAGGGGCTGGACCAGGTCGCCCGCCAGACAACCGATCTGCCGGAGCAGATCGGCACCATCAACGGCGCTCTCGGCCAACTCCTGGGAGGTCTGCTGACGGTCGGTGGGCACTACCGGAGGCTGGTAGAGGCGGTTGCGGCAGAACGGCATGTGGAGGGGGCCGAGGCTCCCGCCGGCGGAAAGCGGGGGTGAGAGTCTAATGTGCTTCAAGAACCTGCCCGTCGACTTCGACGAGGCGGGCAAGGCTCATCTCAGAGCTGACTTCGCGCAGGCATACGACACCCAGACCGTCCGCCCGCCGACGAAGCAGGGACTCCAGCACGATCAGATCCGCGAGTTGCTGGCGCGCAACGGCCATGTCAAGGAATTCAACGTCGACCCGGTGACCCGGGTCGCGGGGGCGCTCGCCTTTCACTCAGTCTGCGACCTTGACGAGCGGCGGGTGCTGGAGACCAACAGCATGGCGACCCTGTTCCGGGGCTACGAGCTGATCCTGAAGGGCCGCGACCCGCGAGACGCGATCTTCATCTCCAGCCGGGCCTGCGGGGTCTGCGGGGGAGTGCACTCGGCGACCGCGGCACTGGCCCTGGAGATGGCCTTCGGGGTAAAACCACCGCCGTTGGGCATCGTGGTCCGTAACCTGGGCCTGGCGATGGAATTCCTTTACGATCACCCGCTGCACCTGTTCCTGCTGGCCGGGCCCGACTATTCGGAGCAGGCGGTGCGGGAGACCAACCCCGAGGTCTGGGACAAGGCCGCCAGCAGTGCCACCCGCTTTGGCCAGTGGCATGGCTATGCCACCGTCGGCGCCATCATGCGCGACCTCAATCCTCTCACGGGCCGCCTCTATCTGGAGGCTCTGGAGATGACCAGGCTGGCCCGAGAGGCCTACGTCGTGCTCCATGCCAAGTACCCGCACCCGCAGACCATGATCCCGGGGGGAGTCAGCTCCACCATCTCCAACACCTCGTTCCACGAGTACTACGCCAGGCTGGTCCAGTTTTTCGACTACGGCAAGAAGGTCGTGGCGATCTGGGACGACCTGGTCGACTTCATGTATGAGGTCAACCCCGACTATCGCCGCGTGGGAGCGCGACCGGCCAACCAGATAGATGTGGGGATCTGGGACGATCCCGAGGCCTACGACGCCACCTATGCCAATTGCAACGAGTGGGGCGAGCGCCGCTGGGCGACTCCCGGGGTGATCGTGGACGGGGAGCTGCGCACCACCAAGCTGCAGCAGATCAACATGGGTCTCGAGGAGTTTGTGGAGCACTCCTTCTACGACGATTGGTCGGATCTTCCCACTCGCCATCCGACAGACCCCGCTGGCAATCCACTCAGCCCCCACCACATGTGGAACAAGGAGACCAGGCCCAAGCCGGGCGGGACCAACTGGAAGGAGAAGTACACCTGGGACACTGCCCCGCGCTGGGACCGGGTGTCGATGGAGGGGGGCGCATACACCAGGATGTACGTCACCGCCCTGGCCCAGAAGCTACCCGCCAACCCGTTCATCCAGGCGACCGGACACAGCTTGCGCATGTCACTGCCGAAGGGCACCTTGCCGGAGATGGAGCTGGAATGGACCGTCCCGCAGTTGTGGGGAGCCTTCGAGCGCAATCGAGCGCGTGCCTACTGCATCGCCTACACGGCGCTGGTCGCGATGAACGATGTGCTGCGGGCATGGGACCTGATGAAAAGCGGTGACATCCGGGTTCACACTCCCTACGAGATCCCCCAGGACGAGCGTCTTGGGGTCGGCTTCTGGGGGGCGGGGCGTGGTTTCCTGACCCACCATTGCGTCATCGACAAGGGGGTCATCAGCAACTATCAGATCGTGACCCCCTCCACCTGGAACGCGTCGCCCAAGGACCCCTTCGGTAACCCCGGACCGTACGAGGAGGCGGTGCTGAACACCCCCATCCTGGAGAGCTTTGACAGGCCCCAAGACTTCAAGGGCATCGACATCCTCCGCACCATCCGCAGCTTTGACCCCTGCATGCCCTGCACCACCCACATCTACGCTGAGGGCCAGCTCATGGTGAGTCGTGAGGTCAACACCTGTGGCTGTGGACTCGAAGAGTGAGGCCAGCTGGCCCCGCACCCTGCTGGCCGGGATCGGGTACAGCAATCTGCGCGACCACTCCGTAGGCCCGGTCCTAGCCGACCGCCTGGCGTCTCGTGCATGGCCTCAGGGGGTGGACGTGGAGGACTTCAGTTTCGGCGCCATCGACGCTGTGCACCGGCTGCGGGAGGCCGGCTACGCTCGGGCGGTGTTCTATGGGGCGGCGGTCCGGGGCGCTGTCCCCGGCACGATCAGGCACTATCTGTGGACCGGCGGGCACGATCCGAAGACGGTTCAGGAGCGGGTGGCCGAAGCAGCGCAGGCGGTGATCAGCCTGGAGCACACCCTGATCGTGGCCAGTCACTTCCGGGCTCTGCCGGAGCCAACTTGGGTGTATGAGGTGGAGCCGCAGGACGAGGGCTTCGGGGACGGCTTCAGCCCGGCCGTAGAGCGTGCTGTCGACGAGCTCGAGCAGATGCTGCGGGCCGAGGTCGGCAGCGATGCGTGAACAGCCGCCCGCGGGAATGCCGCCCGAGGCGGAGTATCTCTTCTGGCGAGACGAGATCCTCCAGGTCATGTACTGGATGGCCGGGGAGGGCCTGGGGCACTCGGTCGGGGTGGCCTCGCTGCGCACCTTCCTGGGCGGCGACGAGCCCCAGCTCGGGGCTCTGTTGGCCCGGGTGAGCGACGAGGGCTTCCTGGAGCCGTCGGGAGAGGGCACCTGGACTCTCACCGAGATGGGCAAGGACGCCGGCAAGAGGGCCTTCGCCATGGAGTTCGAGGGTCTGACCGGCCAGGCTCACGGGGAGTGTGGGCCCGACTGCTGGTGCCATCAATCAGCGGCCAGAGCGGCCCAGTGCGCCACCGAGCGCCTGGCCCGCGCGTACGGTGGCTGACCCCATCTGCGGGCCCCGGCCAGGTTCAGGAGGATGCCCTACGGACGTGGACTTTGGTCCGGGCGCCAGGCACGGCCCCGCCCCGTCCGACCTTCGGGGCTTGGGCGCGGATTCAGTCGGCAGCCAGTCGCCCCGGGCGCTCGGCGGGCCGCGCCGGGTCTCTCGCCGTCCGAACGGTCCCCGCGGGGACTCCTTGAAGGTCCTCATCGCAGGGATGGGGAACGTCCTGCGCGGCGACGACGCGTTCGGAGTCGTGGTCGCGGAGCGGCTGATGGCGATGCCCGGCTGGTGCCCTGGTGGGTGGGAAGGTCCGGCCCTGAGCCGGGGGTCCAGGGCCGGAGTCCCGGCGCTGGCGATCACGGTCCGCGAATTCGGGATCGGGGGGGTGCATCTGGTCCAGGAGCTGCTCCATGGCTACGAGGCTCTCCTGCTACTGGACGCGGTCCGGCAGGGCAGTGCGCCAGGCACCCTGCACTTCCTCGAGCCCGTCGTCCCTGACTTGTCGGCGCTGAGTCTGGCGGCGCGGCGCGACTTTCTGTCCGACATGCACTGGGCCACCCCGGATCGAGCCCTGATCCTGGCCAAGGGGCTCGGGGTGCTGCCTCCGCGGGTGCGAATCATAGGTTGCGAGCCGGAGGCTGTCGACGGCCTCTCCCTCGCCATGAGCGCGGTGGTGGAGCGGACCGTTCCCGCCGCCCTGGCGATGGTAGCCGAGGCGCTCGAACATTGGCTGTGACTACCCCGGGTGACTTCGGGGCGGCGGGGGTCCACGGACCTGGCTCCTCTGCCTGGTTGGTCCCTCGCGGCAGGCGGCCGCAAGATTGCCTTGGCCGCTGGCACGCTGCGCGATCGTGAGAGCGCCTCTGCCCAGGTGGCTCATGGCGCGGTCATGGCCATCCTGGGCCCGCGCCTGATGTGGGGCGTGCTGCAGGTCCACGAGGTGGACCCGGCTCGCCAGGACGTGTACCTAGCTTCGGTTAGGGATCAGCAGATGGCTCTGGAGGCGTACTCAGCCTTTCGATGGCGCCTTACGCTGAGCAGCCAGCTGGAGGCGGGAGTGTATTGGCTTGTGGATGGCTGGAGTGACCTTGAGGCGTTGCACTCGGGCCTGGCTGCCAGCCGGACCATCGCGTCGCCGGCGGCGTTGGCCGGGCCGCCGGTCACCACCACCGGGACCGTGAGGACACTGCCCCGCGAGGTGGGACCGAAGGTGGAGGGATCCGAGGCAACGTTTGTGCTGGCGGTCGAGAACTGGGTGAAGGCCCCTTGCCTCAAGGAGTACTTGGCCACTCTCGAGACCCAGGCTGAGCGGCTCGCCGGCGAAGCCGGCTTCCAGCAGCGCCTGCTGCTGCGCGACACCGGCGACCCCCTCCACTTCCATTTGCTCGACCGTTGGCAGGACGAGGCGTCCGCGTTCGCCAGCTTCGGCCGCCGCCAATCCTCGCCCCTGGAGGCGGCGCGTTTCCTCAGTTTGCTAGCGGAACGTGGACGCTCTCTGCCGGCCCTGGCCACCCTGTGGACCAATCCGGGCCGGATCTGGGACGCACCCGGGGACAGTTGCAGGGGCGGTGCTCGGGACCGCGGACGCCCTGGAGCGTGAGAGGTATCTGTCGTCGACATCTAGACAGGCGCTCGACTTCGGGGTATCTATGGGGGCGGCAGTCCGGACTGGAGGAGGTGCAAGTCTATGGGTGACAGGAGTTTCGCTTGGCGGGTCGGGATTCCGATCATCGTGGTCGGAGCCTGGGGTGGCCTGATCCCCTTCGTGGGGCCGCTCTTCGGGTACTCGATGGGGGCCGGTGGTGCCTGGACTTGGACGGCGGCCAGGGCTGAGTTGCACGTAGTGCCAGCGCTGGCTGCGATCGTGGGAGGGGTGGTGCTCCTGACGGCGGCTGGTAGTAGGTCCTGGCGGCTGGGGGGTGGATTGCTGGCCCTGGTAGCCGGCATCTGGTTCCTGGTAGGGCCGAGCCTGTCCTTCGTCGGCACCTCCTCGAGCCCGATGGCCGGCCACGGGATGATGATGGGCAGCAAGATGACGGGGGCCAGCCTCGCCATGAGCCCCCTCCAGGCGATTGGTTATCACTATGGCCCCGGCGCGATCATCGCCGTCCTGGCGGCCGTTGTCGTCGGCTACACCGTGTACGTCGGCACCGTGCGCCGTCAAACCGGAGTCATGAGCCCCGAGGCCCATCAGTAAGCAGGGGACGGCAAAACTGGGTCAGCTCGCCCGGGGGAAACGCTAGCCCCCGGGGAGCTGACGTCCCCGGTTGTGGTGGCGCGCCGCGCCCGCAAGGATGCGGGTTGTCGTCTCGACCCGCCCGTTAATGGGCGCGGCCCGGGGCGAGCTCGCCGGATCCGCTCGGCATCCTGGTTGAGCGACCCGACGGGCTGAAGCTGTCCGCGGGCAGGGGACTCGACCCGGCCGACGGGGGCGAGCCGACGGCCTGCGCAGCACTCCGCATCGGCGCTCACCTGCCCCTGTCGACACATCTCGGCGGCCCGAGAAGGTCGCGGAGATAGCCCGGCGCCGCCAGGAGCTGGGGGTCCCCACACCGCCCTACGTGACCGCCATCGAGGAACCGGCCAGGGGGCGCCGGGAGGGCGGCCCTGGCGATGCTGCCCAGCGGATGGTCGACGCCCCCCTCGATGCGGCATCTCAAGATCCAGGAGGCGGCGGCGGGCCCCCAACCGGTGGCGTGTCCAACCTGCGGGCGAGGTAGAACCTACATGGTCTGGTTGGCCCAGGTGAGGCAGCGCGCGGTGGCGGCTGTGAGCTGGCGGAGCCGGGTTTGGTCCAGCCTCAGGCAGGCCCAGTTCCAATGCACCGCGACTGTGTCTCCTTCCTCGGCATCGGGAGCCAGCCCCCGCCCATCTACCTGCCAAGTCACCCGGACCGGCTCGGGGGCATCCAGGTACAGGCCGTCGGGTCCGTGGCGGAGGGGCTTTCTCAGCAGCACCAATTTGTCAGCTTCGACCGCTGTCACGGTGCCCCAGCTGATCCGGCAGGAGTCCAGAGCTTCCACCAGCAGCGTGGAGCGCACTCCTCGGAGGTGGCCCGCCCTAGTGTTGATGTCGAAAACGTGGAAGTTGTGGTGGGGGTGAGCTCCGGCCTCCAGCTTGGGCAGCAGCCACGAGAACTGCTTGGCGCCGATCCGCTTAGCGAAGCGCTCCTGCAGGGAGCGGTACATCGCCCGGCCGTCAACCCCGGACAACAGACGGTTCCCCAACCAGTAGGCCTCCACCACCCGGGGATCGAAGGGGTCGGTGATCCCGTTGGCATGTGCGATCAGGCAAAGATAGGGATAGGCGCCCTCAAAGTTGCGTCCGAGCTCGACCAACCCCTGGTCGGCGCGCCCTTCCGAGACGTACTGCAGCAGCGCTGGATGGTCCTCTGGGCCGCAGTAGCCGAGCTGGTTAGGAGGGAAGGCGAAGCGTCCGAACAGGAGGGCGCCGTCCAGGGTCATGTGGTGCTCCGTCCTACGTCCAACTGCCGGGTGTCGGAGCGGATTCCCACGATCAGGACCGCGGCCGCCCCCATCAGCAGGATGAGCAGTCCCACGCCGTCCAGCGGGGTCAGCACCAGCTTTCCCGTGGTCCCGACCTGAAGCAGGGTAGTGATGATGGGAGCCGACGTGCCGATGGCCGTGACCGCCGCCACCGGCGCGTGCCGCATGGCGGTGAGGGTGACCCCATTGTTGACCAGCAGGATCACCCCGACCAGCAGGATGAAGTGCCACTGGGTGGCGCCAAGGCTGCCGAGCTCGGCGAACTGACCGGTCGCGGCCGCGTAAAGGGCGAGCATCACGACGCCCATGGACATCAGCCCGGTGTAGACCATGAGGGTGGAGTGGCGCTTCAGAAGCCGCCGGGCGACCACCCAGCTGACCGCGTACATCACCGTCGCGATGGCAATCAGGATGGCTCCCTGGTTCCATTGCAGTGCGCCCAGCCCGCTGGCGAACAGCAGACCGATGAACAGGACGACGAAGCCCGCCCACATCGCCGGCTCAAGCCGCTCCCGCAGGAAGGCCACCGCGATCACCCCGACCAGGATGTATTGAAAGTGGCCGATCAGGGCGCCTGTCGACGCGGTGGTCATGCGCAATCCAGTGAACTCGAACACGAAGGCAAAGCTCCCTCCGGTGAGCGCCAGCCCCAGCAACCACAGCCACTCGCGCCCAGTCAAGCTTCTGTACTCGTTGCGGATCCGACTGGAGAAGAGCAGGGGCATGATCAGCACCACTCCGACGAAGGCGTTTTTCAATGTGGTGTAAAGCACCGGGCTGGTGAAGGTGCGCACCCCGATGGAGTTCACCCAGACCGCCAGCCCGCTGGCCAACGCCGCCATGATGGCGAAGATGTATCCGACCCTCAGGTCGGTGCGCCCGGCCGCCTCCGCGGGGATCAGCTTGGCGAAAAGTCCGGGGCCGGAACGGGGCTGTGGGTGAGTCCCAGCCGGAGCGTCCGCCCCCGTTGTCGCCGATTCCCTACCGATCATCACCTTCTTTCCCCCTGATGGCGGTGGCGTCCACGCCGGGCTGCCGTCCCGGCGATTCCACGCTCGCCGACCTACTTGCTGACATCCATGGTCCCATTCAGCCCGCCCCGCGTACGGCCCGATGGCCCGCTCCGAGAAGCTATCACTGGTGCCGGGCGGGCCACGCCCATCTCCAGCGCAAGCTCGTCGCGGTCAGCCCGGCATAAGTCCCTCATTGGATTCCCACCGCCCTGGGGGAGGGGACGAGGTAATCGACGTGGACCTTGGGCAGCCCGGTGGTGGACCCCGGGGCCACATCTCCAAGACCGGGATGCGGCGACGCCGTGATGGAGAGGAAGCCGTGGCCACGGCCAAGGCCCGCGCTCGCCCAGGCAGGGTGGACGGCGGAGACCACTGGCTGGTACCGGGTACTGCGTTCCTTTGGAACCGATTCGGCCATGCCCCAAACTCCCGTCTGCTCGCGAGGTGGCACCAGGTGGGCCCACGGCGTCACCGCGACCCGCAACCCGGTGAGACGCAGCGGCGTCCAGTCCCGAGGCCGAGCTTGCCTCTTCGCACTGAGGTTGTCAATACGGCCGGGACCTGCACGATCCGGGCCGGTAGCCGCTCTCGCCGATCCTGGCGGGGCCTGGCCAGTGTCCCCAGCTGAAGGTCGGCGGGGGTTCAGATTCCTATGTCAGGGCGCCTTCGATCCTGAACGGCACACGTCGTGGGGAACGGGCGAGCCGGCATCTGCCTGATTCTCAGGCGCGCGCAAGAGGGCAGTGCTCTGGGTCGGTCGAAAGTGGCTCTTGGTGACCCCGAGGACGGCAGCAAGCGACACGCTTTGAGTGACTGCGTCTGGCATAGGGGGAGCGGCTCCCCCCTGCCGTTGCCCCTCGCACCTGCCGGGCTGCGGCCCTAGGCCCGACATGGAACGCGGGCTGCGGGGACCGGCACCGAGGCCGACGAGAGCCCGCTTACCCCCTCCTCGGGGCGATACGAGCGAGGCCCCTCCGCCGAGAACGACGGCCCGCGGGTCCCTGTCGGTTGCGGAGGGCGGCGGGCGCCTCCGTCCGGACAGCGGAGGCCGGGGCCGGGACTCACCGCAGCGCCCGGTGGACCTCCCCGCGCTTAGGGACGCGGCTCCTGTGCCTCAGTCCGCTGCGCAGCAAGGTCCACCATCGGCGCCTCCTATCGGTAGGGAGTGGCTAGTGACTCCGAGTTACCGGAGTACTTCGGTGGCATAGGCCGACATCGTCCGGCCGATGTCGGCGGGGTCGAGCAGCCCCTGGTCATTGACGGGCAGCTTGCCCAGATCACGAAAGTACTCGACATAGAGGTCGGGCGTGAGCGTGCAGATGAACTTGGCTACTTGGCCGAAAGGGTTGCCGAAGGTGTGGGCTGTCCCCGCAGGGACGGTGACGCACGATCCGGCTTCGACATCGACACTGTCGGCTCCGGAGGTGAATCTGAGTTTACCTTCGGTCACAATGAAGGACTCGTCGTGCTCCCGGTGAAGATGCTGAGGCGGGCTGGCCGGGCTCGGCGGGACCACCGCCTCGATGACCCCGAGCCGATGCTGGGTGTGGGTGCCGTCCTCGATGATGCGGCAGCGGATCGGCCCGCCCCCGGACTGCTCACCGTCGTTGGGGCCTACTACAAGGATGGGCATGGCTTCCTCCCTTGGCAGCTAGACATTCCTAAAGCTGCTGCTACACCGCGGCTAGTTGACTGAGGGCGTACTCGTAGGATGCGCGGACCAGTGCACGCACCACCTCCTGCTCGGCGTGGTCTCGGGGTGCGTAGAGCATGACGATGGTCGCAGGCGCCGCGCCCGAGGAGGCCAGGGGGTGGGGTTCGGCCCATCCGGAGCGCTCGGCGGCGGCGGCCAGCGGGAACGGCAAGGCGGCGTGGAGGCTGAAGTCACCGTGCGCGTGCGCGTGGCAGAACTCTTGGCCGACTATGAACGCCTCCCTCGGCCTCGCTGCGGCGCCGGCGTCCAACATCAGTGCGCGGGCCCCCTCCCCGGCGATCGCCGATGGGCCTGCGAGCACGGACGGCCAGCTCGATGCCTCGGCGAGGATGTCGTCGACGTGCCGGCTGTCTTCTGGCTGCTGGTCGAGTTGGGAGTGGGGAAGCTCGCACGTGGTGCGCGGCCGTGGGCCGGCCCTGAGCGGTAGCTGTGGTTCTCTGTCCATGTCAGGCTCCGAGCCAGAACAGCTCGATCGGGATGCCGTCCGGGTCGCGGAAGGTGACCTGTGCACGAGGCGCCGGTTCTGTAGCCTCGAACAGGGGACCCCGCTCCACGCCCATGCTGTCTAGGTGGATGATCCACTTGTCAATCTCGTCCCTGCTACCGACCTGGAGTGCCAGGTGGTCGAGGCCGGTGCGCAGCTCGCTAAACCGTGTCTGGTCCGCGGCAGGGTGGTGGTCAAGGCCCATGAACAGCGCGGTGCCGGGACGGGTCATGACGACCGTGTGCCCGTCCCCGCCACTGTGCGGCTCGACGAACGCTCGGACGAGGCCCACGACCCGCATATACCAAGCCTCGCTGGCGGAGATGTCGCGGACCGTGAGGCCCACGTGCTGGATGCTCGTCACCCCCGGGGGGTCCTGGGTGGCTTGGAATGTCTCGGCCTGGGCTGTCATGGTGTCCTCCTCCGTGGCTGGCGACCTCCTTGGCGGATGAGACTGTGAGTCTCACCGCGAGACTTGCCGTATCATAGAGCCGTCCATCGGTCTTGTCAAGGAGGCGGTTATGCAGAGCTCACCGGAGAGTCGGGCGCCTAAAGGTCCGAGAGAGCGCACCTTTCGTCTCCTGAGGGAGGCAGCCCGGGAGTTGGTGCGCACCGGGCGTCCGCTGACGGTGCCGGCGGCGGCCGAACTGGCCGGCGTGTCACGGGCGACGGCATACCGCTACTTCCCCACCAACGATGCCGTGGTTCTGCATGCGACTATGTCGCTTGCCGACGACCCGCTGGCCGATGTCGACTGGGCGCCGCCCACAGCCACCGTGCCCGGCGAGCTCGGGGCGCGGGCTTCAGAGTTGGTGCGGGTGACGGCGGAGTGGGCCTTCGATCACGAGGCCGAGCTTCGTACGATGCTCCGCCTCTCGCTGGGACCCGAGCGGAATAACCTGCTCCGCCGGCGTGGCCTGACCAATCGTGGCCGCTGGATCGCCGCCCTGCTGGAGGGTTTGCCAAGCGACATCCAGGCTGACGCGCGCGAACGTCTCGCGGCCGCGCTCATCCCACTCTTCGGATCCGACGCCGTCGTCTGGACCACCGACATGGCCGAACTGCCACGCCACCAAGCGATCGAGCTCCTCGCGTGGATGGCGCAAGCCCTGGTCAGGGCCACCCTGGCCGGCTGGTAGCACCCAGCCTCCGCCTTCCTCCGATCATCGAGATTCCTGGGGCCGGTAAGCGAGCCACGGGGGTGGACGGAGTCCAGCGCGGGAGCAGAGGCTCACCCCCACGGCTCTGAGACCGACATCGGTTCCCAATCCGCCTGGGCGAGGTTCGGTTGGGTAGCGGAGCCGCTGAGCAGGCTTGCGGCGCGGAGCCGAAGGTCGGCGGCGGGTGGCACCCCGAGGTTCCGGGGCATGGAAGGGCCCCGAGGGCATGGCAGGGGGCGTCGGCGCGGGCCCGGTGGGCCCGCACCTGGGAGCGCTCGGCCTTGAGGTTGGAGACTCGAAGCGCCCCTTGACAGCGGGGGTCGGCGTGTGGTGGCACAGTGGCCCTCACGGGAGGGGGCGCGATCGTCTGGCAAGAGACGTGAGCGGGACCTAGGGTCTTGGCAGTTGTCCCGTCTGAAGTGCAGCCATCAGCCACTACGGGACCGGTTCGGGGAGGACGACCATGCTCGGGTTCGGACGGATGACTTCGGGTCTTGCGGTGGGGGCGCTGGCGATCGGGGCGGCGCTCTTCATGGTGACCCCTGGGGTGGCCGCCTCTACGAGCGGCTCCGGATACGGTGCCGGGGCGACATATCAGGTAGAGCTTTCTTCCAACGTCCCCGGGGAAGGATTCTGGATCTGGGCGGAGCTTGGCGCCGACCAAACTGGCAACTATCAGGAGACCGACTGCATCCACCTCGGCGGCGGTCACGCAACCGATGCTGCCGCTCATTCCGCCGGGGACGTGTCGGGCTGGGCAGTGAGCGGCGGCATCCTCACGATGGACGGCATCAACATCATCGGCGGGCTTGAGACGGTCGACAGTGTCGTCAACTTCTCACCGATGTCATCCGGATATGAACCAGCCACGAGCGTGAAGCTCACCGTCACCGACGCGCTCGTGTCCAACCCGCCCATCCATGTCGGTACCTCGTTCACTTTGCCCGTGGACGGGGAAGTTGCTCCCAAACTGACGGGTCGGCGGTAACGAAGTCGGTGGTCAGCCCGGGCGCACGGCCCGGGCTAACCACGGTCCTTG
Source organism: bacterium (assembly GCA_021817185.1). The sequence continues at coordinate 2,482 of JAKAVU010000011.1, read as the reverse complement.
TGCGGCCAGCGGCCGCTGGATCTGGTTCTAGGCCGGTAGAGATCAGCTGAGTAGTTGCTTGGCGATCACCACCCGCTGGATCTGGTTGGTGCCCTCGTAGATCTGGGTGATCTTGGCGTCGCGCATCATCCGCTCCAGGGGAAACTCGTTCACATAGCCGTAGCCGCCCAGCACCTGGACGGCGTCGGTGGTGACACGCATGGCGGTGTCCGAGGCCATCAGCTTGGCCATGGCGGCGAGCCGGGTCACCCCCTCCTGCTTCTCGTCGATGGCCCGGCAGGCGGCGTGGACCAGCTGGCGGGAGGCTTCGAGCTGCACGGCCATGTCCGCCAGCATGAACTGGATGCCCTGGAACTCGGCGATGGGGCGGCCGAACTGGCGGCGCTCCTTGGCGTACGCGACCGCGCGCTCAAGCGCCCCGGCCCCGATGCCGAGGGCCTGGGCGCCGATCTGCGGCCGCGAACGGTCCAGGACCCCCATGGCGATGCGAAAGCCATCCCCCTCCTCCCCCAGGAGCCGGGACGCCGGCACCCGGCAGGCGCTGAACGTGAGCTCGGCGGTGTCGCTGCCCCGGATTCCCAGCTTGCCGTGGATCTGCCGCCGCTCCAGCCCCGGGCTCGCCCCGTCCACCAGGAAGGCCGAGATGCCGCGGCTGCCGCGCCCCGGGTCGGTCACCGCGAAGACCACGATCAGGTCGGCCACCGAGCCGTTGGTGATCCACATCTTGCTGCCGTCCAGGACGTACTCCTGCCCGTCTCGGCGGGCCCGAGTGCGCATCCCCGCGGGGTCGCTGCCGGCGTCCGCTTCAGAGAGGGCGTAGGCGGAGATCAGCTCGCCCGAGGCGAGCCTGGGAAGGAACTCCCGGCGCTGGGCCTCGCTACCGCCCAGCAGGATGGGATAGCCCCCGAGGGCCTGCACCGCCAGCAGCAACGAGGAGGTGGCGCACACTTTGGCCACCTCCTCCACGACCATCGCCAGGGTGAGGGCGGAGCCTGACACCCCCCCGTACTCGGGGGGGAATGCGACCGCGTAGACGTCGTGGCTCCGGAAGAGGTCGACCACGTCCCAGGGGTACTCGGCAGTCCGGTCGATCTCAGCCGCTCGCGGCTCGATCCGCTCCCGGGCCAGCTCCCGCACGGCCTCGGCGACCGCCAGTCCCTCGACCTCCGCTTGCACCGCCAAGAGCTACCCTCCTTCCTCGGCCCGACCCGGGCGTGCCGATTGTAGCCCCACCAAAGCCACGGGACGATGTGCGCTCCCCGGGCCGGAGGGGAGCGGTCAGCCCGGGCTCGCCCCTTCACCCGCACTCGGAGGGTCCAGAGGAGCGCCGGGTAGGCTCCGGGAGAGCCCTGCCAGATGACGGCTGTCGCCCCCAGCCCGCCGACCGCCACCGGCAGGAGCGCGGCAGCCTGCGCCGGGAAAAAAGCCCTGGCCAGCACCAGCCCCGCCAGGCGCTCCGGCCCGCCCGGCACGGATGGAGGGTAGCCCGTGGCCGATCAGTGGGCGGGCACCTCACCGGATACCGGCCGGCGCGACGGCGACGGAGCCGGTCGCGCCGAGCCGCGGCGCCTCGCCTCCTTCACGGTCCGAGCCTCCCGCGCCCACTCCAACGCCTCGTGCTGCCGCCGCTCCACCTCGAGCCTCGCCGCAAACAGGTTGATCATGCAGCTATATAAACATATCGCGCTATCCCTTGTCAACCCTTACAGCAGTGAGGATTGCGGCCGCCGTGATATAGTCGCCTGGCTATGCCCCCAGTGGACCCTGGCGAGGAGCCGGTTCAGCCGATCCCCGAGGTTCGGCCATCCGCCCCCCTGGAGCTACTCTGGCTGGGCCATCTGCTCCTAACCCGTGCCCCAGACGAGGACCGCCGTCTGGCCGCGCTCGGTGCGGATCGGGCGCGGCAGCTGGCCGATGAGCTGCGCGGCTTCTGGCAGGACGATGCCGCCGGAGGGGTCGCCGAGATGGTGGTCCTGGCCGACCTTTCCGGGGAGCTCTTCTCAGAGCGACTGGACGGGTTGCTCCCCGATCTCCCTCAGGTCACGGACTTGGCGGGGGTCAGCCTCCGCTCGGAGCCCGCGGACGACCGCCGACGGATCACGGAGCGGCTGGAGAGGCTGGGTCGCGATGCGGCCATCCGCCGCCGCTACGGCGAGCTACTGCAGGCGATCTGGCGGCCACTGGCGCCGGAGTGGGAGGCCCGGGGGCTGCCGCAGGTGCTGGCGGCGGGCCGGAACCTGCGCCACCGGCTGGAGAGGGGTGAGCCGCTGGAGAAGGCTGCCGAGGTGGTCTCCCAGCTCCGGCGCAGGAACGAGGCTTGGGGGCGGCTCATGGATGAGGGCGAGCGCCAGGGGACGCTGGCGCTGGTTCCCGCCTACTTCGGCGGCAGCTGGAGCATCTGGGACCTCCCCCACCACGTGGTGGTCGGCTTCCGCGAGGGATCCAACCCGGCGGAGGAGCTCAGGGACGAGGCCCGCCACCT
>JAKAVU010000192.1 GCA_021817185.1 bacterium | reverse complement strand
AATCGGGCACTCGCTCGCTCTCGGCATGGCTACCCGTCCGGCCCGATCCGGCCGCGAGACCCGCCTCACCCTCGGCTTCGGGTTCTGTGTGACACAAGCGCCCGTGTCTGACAGAATGTGTCTGTTGGAGATCGGATTCACCAGGGCCGCACGCCGCCACCGAGTCGGGACAGCTTCGGTCCGCTTCGTGATCGCGCAGACGCCGCCAACAGGGGTTGCGACCTCGCACGGCAGCCCCGGTTGGTTGTGGGGCGGCCCAGATGAGCGAGGGCGCGAGCTAGAGATTGTGGCGGTCGAGGTCCCCTCGGCCCAGGGCCCCGATCCGGTGATGCTGGTCGTGCCCGTAGTGCCCGCCCACCTTCGGAGGGAGAGGTCATGACGAAGCGACGCGGGTCCCAGGTCAGCAACGAGGCCGCCAAGGGGTCGGACATCGATCTCGAACGCGACGATTACCGTTTGACCGACGGCACCAGGGTCACGCCAGCCGTGGCTCAGGCGATCGTCGAGGAGGTCCGCCGGGTCGGGGGCCGGCCGTCCTTGTCCGGCAACGCCGCTAAGTCACCGCAGATCGCATTCCGAGTGGCCGCAGAGGTGCGTGAGCGCGCCGCGAGGGTGGCTGCCGACGAGGGCAAGACGCTGTCCCAGCTCGCACGCGAGGCGCTGGAAGCCCGTTTGGGGGCCTGAAGCGCCGTGATCCAGGTGGTAACGCGGCTCGCGGACTCGCTGCTAGCTTTTACAGCAAGCTCAGGACGCCACCGCAGACTCTCGCACTGGGCCCGCAACTCGCCTATCTCATCCCGCTGCCGCTGCGCCCCGACACCATTGCCGGGTACGTCTGGTGGAAGGGGCTCACCTGGATGACCCTGGTCTTCGCCGTCTGGGGCCTGGCCGCCGCCACCGGAGCGATCCGCAACGAGGAGGATCGTGGCCTGATCGAAGTCTCGCTCGCCTCCTCGTTGGGTCGGACACGCCTGGTGCTTTCCCGGGTGGCCGCCTTCAGCCTGGCAGCGAGTGCCGCCGTCGTGATCACCGGGCTGGGCACCGCAGCCGGGGTGGCCGCCGGCAAGGGGTCGATTCCTCCCGGCGTTCTCGTTGAGCAGATGCTTCCGCTGCTGGGCATAGCCCTGGTCTGCTTCGGGGTCGGCCTGCTGTCGGCCCAGCTCGCCACCACCCGGCGGGGAGCAATGGGCCTGGGTGGTGCGGTCCTGCTGGGCCTCTATGCCCTCGACGCCCTCGCACGCGTGCACCCGCGCCTCAATGGAGCTGCGTACGTTTCGCCCTTCCACCTGGCGGACCTGACGACGGCCGTAGTTCCCGGGGGCCGATTCGCGGGGCTGCCCACGCTGGCCCTCTGCCTTGTCGCCCTGGGTCTCATAGGCCTTGGGGTGATGGCCTTCCGCGAGCGGGACCTGGGGGCTGGTCTGCTGCCACCGCGGGTCGCCACCACCTCTGCGGCTCGCTCGCCGTCCGCCAATCCCCTGCTGCGAGTTCCCGTGCTGCGCGGCCTCTGGCAGCAGCGGGTGGGACTCCTCGGCTGGGTGGCAGGGACCATGGTGGGCGCCGCTTTGATCGTGTCCCTGGCCCGCGGCAGCGGCAAGATGCTGGGCTCAATCTCCGGGTTCACGCGCCTTGTCCATGCCGCCGGCACCAGCGACGCGGCGACGGCCGTGGTTGGCTCGATCTGGCTCAGCATCGCGGCGCTGATCGTGGCCGCCTATGCGATAAACCAGACCGGCCATTGGGCGGCGGACGACGCCGAAGGCAGGCTGGAGATGGAGATCGCCCAGTCCCTCCCGCGCTGGGCGGTGGTCGGCGAACGGTGCATCACCCTCGCGGTGGGGGCGCTGCTGGTGGCGGCGCTGGGCTCGCTCGTGACCGCGGCCGTCGCGCCCGGTCAGGGGGTTCACCTCAACCCCGGCCGGCTGCTTGTGGCGACCGCACTTCTGGCCCTACTGGGGCTCACCTTCGGCGCTGTGGGCGCCCTGGTCATCTCGCGCGTCCCCAGGGCGGCGGTTCCGGCGCTCGGGGTGGTCGCCGTCGCCGGCTTCTACCTGCCCCTGCTGGCCCCCCTCCTGAGGTGGCCCAGTTGGGCCCTGGATCTCTCGCTCTTCCACCTGTATGGCGCGCCCCTGACCACAGGGGTGTATTGGAACGGGCTTTGGGTGATGGTAGTGGTCGTGGTCTTTGGCTTCGGAGGCGCGATGGCGGAGATGAGGGTCCGCGAAGTCGGCCGCTGACGCCGGGACCGCGACTCCCTACCTCTGTCCGCGGGGATCTCTCGGGCCCGCGTTCGACGAGGCGGCCGCAGTTGCATGGCTGCTGGAGCAATTCGACTGTACGCGTACCTCTCCACCCCGCCTCGCCTCGGGCCCAGCAGATCGACGGCACGGCTCGGTGCCCGGCTGGCCCCGCAACCTTCTCGGTTCGGTCGTTGAATCATTCTGAGGCCGGCCAGCGACTCGTAGCTGACCGTAGCTCTATGTGCTACAGTCAGCTCATGACAAAGACCATCGCACAGCGCGAGCTGCGGAACGACAACGCCAAGGTGATCGAGGCCGTCGCCGCCGGCGAGAGCTTCGTCGTCACTCGCAACGGAGTGCCCGTGGCAGAACTCCGTCCGATCCAGCAAACGCGCCGGACCTTTGTGCCTACGGCTGAGCTCCTGCTGAGCGCCGCCACCGGGCCACGGATCGACCGAAAGCGATTCAGAGCGGATCTCGACCGGGTCGTGGACCAAGCCCTGTAGATGCCAACGGGCCTACTCGACACCTCGGTTGTCGTCGACTGGGACGATCCGACGGTTGCTGCCGCCCTTCCAGAAGAGGTCGCTGTGTGCGCGATCACCCTCGCCGAGCTGGCTGCTGGGCCCCACCTCGCTAACTCCAGGTCCGAGGGCGCACGCCGTCAGGCTCGTCTCCAACAGGTAGAGGCGGCCTTCGAGCCACTTCCCTTCGATGCCGCCGCGGCTCGGAGCTATGGACAGATCGTGGCCGCCGTAGCGGAGACGGGCCGGTCGCATCGACGGCGGTTTGCCGACCTGCTCATCGCCGCCACCGCGCACGCCAACGGCTTGGCGCTCTACACCCGAAACCCTGAAGATTTCGTGGGGCTCAGCGATCTCGTCCATGTGGTCGGCATCTGACGGCCGGACGGCCCTCCCTCTGAATCGTGGTGGAGGATCCCAATGTCAAGGGCGCGCTGGGCGACCGCCGACTGGCCAGGGCCCTCTCGGACGCTGGGTTCCATTAGTTCCGCCAGCTGACCTACAGGTGCCAGTGGTACGGCTCCGACTTGGTGGCGGCCAACCGCTGGCTCCCCAGATCCAAGACCTGCTCTGGGTGCGGCCAAGTCAAACCGGAGCTGTCGCTCTGGGAGCCGACGTACCGCTGCCAGCGCTGTGGCGTGGCCCTGGATCGGGACGTCAACGCCGCGATCAACCTCGCCGGGTGGGCCCATCCAGCCGTCACGGCCGGTGGATCAGGGCGACCAGCGCCGCGATGATCAGGATTCCGGCCGAGAGACCAAGGCCAGCGGTGAGCCCGGCCGGACCGTCTGAGAGCAC
>JAKAVU010000191.1 GCA_021817185.1 bacterium | reverse complement strand
GGCGGCGGAAATGACCTCAGGAGCGGCTACCATCCAACCCACTCGCCAGCCGGTCATCGCGTATGCCTTGGCCACGCCATTGAGACAGATCGCCCGCGGCTGGAGCTCGGGCACCACCGCCGGCAGGGAATGGAACTCGGCGCCGTCATAGGTGAACTGGTCGTAGATCTCGTCGCACACCACCCACAGCCCGCGGCGCGCCGCCCACTCCCCTATCTCACGCATCTGCCCGTGGCCGTAGACGGCGCCGGTGGGATTGGAGGGCGACACGAACAGCAGCACCTTGGTCCGCTCGGTGGCACAGCGCTCGAGGTCATCTACGGTCAGCTTGAAACCAGCGGTCTCGTCGGCGAACACCGGCACCGGGACGCCACCGGCAAGGGCGACCGCCTCGGGAAAGGTGACCCAGTAGGGGGCGGGGATCAGGACCTCGTCCCCGGGATCCAAGAGCAACGTGAAGGCGTGGGCAACGGCCTGCTTGGTCCCGCTGGTGATCATGACGTTGGCCGCTGAGACCGGCAGGCCCGCGTCCCGCCGGGTCTTCACCGCGACGGCCTCCCGCAGCTCCGGCAACCCCGCCGCCGGGCTGTAGTGGTGGGCGCGGGGACTGCGGCAGGCCCGCTCGGCGGCGGCGACCGCCACCTCAGGTGTGGCGAAGTCGGGCTCCCCGGCCGCGAACGAGATGACCTTCTCCCCGGCTGCCGTCAGCTCCTTGGCGCGCCGGTCCATGGCCAGGGTGGCGGACTCTGAGATCGCGCTGACGCGTCGCGACAGCGAGCCTACGCGGCTGGAGCCCGAAGGCAATACACTTCCTCCTGATGACTACCGGTAGTGGTGCAACCCCAGTCATACCACATGATCTGCTGCCTGAGGACGGACGGTTCGGTTGCGGCCCCTCTAAGGTACCGGCATTCGCTCTTCACCGGCTGGCGACCGATGGCGCTCGGCTCCTGGGCACCAGTCATCGCCAGCCTCCGGTGCGCCAGCTGGTCCAGCGGGTGAGGGAGGGGCTGGGACGGCTCTTCGACATCCCGGACGGCTACGAGGTGGTCCTGGGCAACGGCGGAGCTACGTGTTTCTGGGATGTGGCGGTCTACAGCCTGATCGAGCGTCGCAGCCAGCACCTGGTGTTCGGAGAGTTCTCGTCCAAGTTCGCCAAGGAGGCGGAGGGTGCGCCCCATCTGGAGCCGCCCGAGATCATCGAGTCCCCCCCGGGCACCCATCCCGACCCCAGAGAGAGTCGCGAGGTGGACTGTTACTGCATGACTCACAACGAGACCTCGACGGGCGTGGCCATGCCCATCCAACGCCTGGGAGGCGCCGAGCAGTTGGTGCTGGTGGACGCCACGTCGGCGGCGGGAGGGATCGTGGTCGAGATCGCTGCCACCGACGCGTACTACTTCTCGCCTCAGAAGTGTTTCGCCTCGGAGGGCGGGCTTTGGGTCGCCTTGCTGTCGCCCGCCGCACAGGAGCGAGCCCGCCGCCTGACCTCGTCGGCCCGCTGGGTGCCGAGCTTCTTTGACCTGGCAGCCGCGATCGACAACTCTCGGTTGAACCAGACCGTGAACACCCCGGCGGTCGCCACCCTGTTCCTCCTCCAGCAGCAGATCGAGTGGATGCTGGACCACGGTGGGCTCCCCGCGGCGGCGGCCAGGTCTCAACAGTCGGCCGAACTGGTCTACACCTGGGCGGAGCGGAGCTGGTTTGCCGCCCCGTTCGTCGGTCGGGCGCAGGACCGGAGCCCGGTCGTAGCCACCATCGACCTCGATCCCCGCATATCTGCCGTCGAGGTGTCCCGGGTGCTGCGGGCGAACGGGATCGTGGACACGGACTCCTACCGCAAGCTCGGGCGCAACCAGTTGCGGCTGGGGCTGTTTCCCGCGGTCGACCCGGCGGACGTCCAAGCCCTGACGGAGGCGATCGGCTGGGTGGTGGAGCATCTCCAACGCGAAGACACGAACTGACGGAATCGTTACCTCTGCCAGCCGCTGGCCAGGGCTAGCATCGGAGGTGCAAGGGGGCGTGTCCAGCCGACTTCATCATGCGCAGCCGGGGCGCGTCTGGGGCTGGCCCACCCGCTGGCCTGGGTTCCCGGTGAGGCGGCACCAGCCCGCTGGCGCCGTCCCGGTTTGCCCTCAGCCGCGTTTCATTGGGAGTGAGAGCGTCATCCAGTGGCACATAGGCAGTCGCGCGTGAGGCCTGACGCGGCGGGGTCGAGCGGACCCGTCGATGCCGCGTATCTCCGGCTGGCCACGGTTGGGGACCTCACCGACCCGATCTTGGTGGAGCAGATGCTGCGTCCTTGGTTGCAGGAGCGGGCGGCCCTGGCCACGCACGACGCGACCATGGCCGTGCTCACGGCGCAGCAGGTGGTGGTCGACTTCGGGCTGGCCAGCTCGGCAGACTTCCCATCCCCCTGGGCGTTGGAGCAGTGGCTGGACATCCGCTTGGCCCAGACCGCCGGTTTGTTCATCGGGGCAACCCCGCCGGGCGCTGGTGCGCAGCTCTCCCCTCCCCCCCCGCCGACGTCGCGAGCGGCCCTGCTCTTGTCGCCCTGGTTGGCCCGCCTGGCCAAGCTCAGGCCCCTTCCCTGGCTGCTTGGCGGCGCGGCCACCACCGCGGTGGCAGCCGGTCTGGCCGCGGCCGCCTTGACGGTGGCGGTGACCTCGGGTGTGGTCCGTACAGCTCCCCGTCAGCCCCCCATCTCACCGGCTTCCGGGGGCGCCCAGGTCCTGTTGCCACCACCGGACCAGGTGCCGCTCGGTGCCACCGCGCCCCGGCGGGCCTCCGGCTCCGGCGGTCAGGCGCGCGGCCCGAGGGCCTCTGGGGGGAACCCGACAGCGCACCCCACCCCGTTTCAGCCGGTGGTGATCGTCATGGCTCCGCTGGGACAGGCCGTCGTCGCCCCAGCCTCCCCCTCACCCGCACCTCCGTCCGCCTCATTCAATCAGCCGCCATCCCCGCCTGTCTTGCCCAGCCCGCTTCCGCCGACAGCGGCGGAAGTCTCCCCACGGACCTGCATGCCCGGGTTCGCAGTGTCAGCCATCGTGGCGCGAGCTCCGACCTTGGAGCTGGCGGCTGCCGCCGATGCGGTCTGCCCGCTGCCTCACCCTAGGCCGGCTTCCCTGCCCTCGCCGCGGCAGCTGGAAGTCGTGAGCCAGGCTCACTCCCTCGCGCGAAGCGTACCTCCTGCTGCCCACGCCCACGCCCGTGTGCGGCAGGGGGGCTCCCGCCCCCGGGCCGGACCGGGCCCGCTCTCCAGACGGCGGCGATCACCGCGCGACGCCGGCCACGCGGCTTTGCCCTCCAGCAGGGCTGGGGGCCCCGCTGGCCGCGCGCGGAGCTCGTGGTGAGGGCGGAGCCGGGGGGCCCGTAGAGCCCGTGCGATCGCTCACGCTGGCGGAAGGAGTCGACGAGTACCTCACCTACCTGGCCGTGGATCGGGCACGCAGCCCTCAGACCATTCGGGCCTACTCCACCGACCTCGCCTCCGCGCTCGAGTTCTGGCGGGGGCTGAAGCGTGCCCCCACCACCATGTCCGATCTGTCCCGGGAGCTGGTGCGCGCGTACCAGCGCCATCTGGGCCAGTCGAAGCTGGCCCTGAGCTCGAGGGCGAGACGGCTGCAGGCCCTGCGCGGCCTGCTGCGCTACGCGTTCCGCGAGTC
>JAKAVU010000190.1 GCA_021817185.1 bacterium | reverse complement strand
GGAGCGCTGACTCGGGCAGCAGCCAGGGTAGCGCCTGGGCCATCGGCTCGAGCAGGGTTCGGGCGTGGTGGCGAGCCAGCCCCGGGCGCGCCAGGATCGCCAGGGCGGCCGCCATCAGGGCGTCCTCCGCCTTGTGACCGACGACGCCATGCTCCGCCCGCCAGGCCACCAGGGGAGCGCCGCGCTCGGTGAGCCCCAGGAGGAGGTTGCGGGTGGCGTCCCAGGTGTCTCCCATCCCGAGCTGCTCGATCTGGTGCAGCGCCGCCCTCTCCGCCGCGGGGAAGTCGGCCTGGTGCCCACGCCGGTCCCAGGCGGCCGCGACACGTTCGATGCCGGCGGGAGAGAGGGTGCGGCAATCCTCAAGCAGGCGGTCGAGGTCGCTCTGGTCGGGCCGCGGTCCGTATCCCTCCCTGTCCACCACCGGCCCATGGTCTCACACCGGAGGCGCCCGTAGCCCCTACCTCTGCATCTCCTCCAGCACCGCGCGGTGAGCCGCCAGGCGCCGCTCTCGATCGGACGCGAAGCGCTGCAGCGCCGCCAGGATGTGCTCCGAGGTGAGATGAGCCTCCTCCATCACCTCCTCGACGGTCCCGCCCGTGCGCCAGCGGCGGTCCCAGTCCGGCGACAGAGAGTACTCCTGGACCACCGGGCCCGAGGCCCAGTCGCCCATCAGCCGCAGCGCCCCGTTGGTGATCACCATCGCGTCCAGCCGGTCCGCCGGGGAGATGACTCGGGATCGATAGGAGCTGTCCTGAAGGGCGAAGAGCTGCGCGCTGATCGCCGCCACGATTTTCAGGTTCAGTCCGAGCCGGTCAAGCTCCCCGAGGATCGCCACCAGGTTCGCCGTCGGCATGGTGCCCCTGACGAACACCGTCCCCTGGCGCGGCCGGTCGGTCCTGTAATCGCGGATGAGGTAGGCGCCGCGGGCCGCCTCGAAATGGGATGGCATCAGAAGCGCGGTCCGGTCCGGAATCTCCACGGCGGGCCGGGTCAGGTGCAGGGCGATGATCGGCGCGGAGGTCTTGAGAGCGGCCGCCAGCACCACCGGGACCTCGTTGTACTCCCACGGGTGCAGGTCGACCACCTGACCGGCGGGAAAGAGCTGGGTCACGCCGGGGGCGAAGACCCCGAAGTGGGTCCGGGAATCCTCAGCTGTCTCCGGACCGGAGTGGCCCGCGATCCACAGGACCCTGCCCACCTTGAGCTCGCAGTCCTGGGCGAGCTGGCTGAACAGACGCATCTCGCCGTACTTCAAATAGCTGAAGGACCCATAGGTGGAGCAGGCGGTCCAGAATCCGTTGAACTCGTCAAATGGGCTCTCGGCGAGATTGACGCTGGCCATGCCCACCGCGATCCCGGCGTTGGTGAACTCGGTGATCTCCTGGGGCAGGACCGTGCCCCGCGGGTTGGCTTCGCGCTCGTACCAACCGAAGCCGGGGGTTTGCTCCCAGTCCTTGCCGAAGCCGCTGATGTTGGTGGAGTCGGCCAGGTCGGCCGAGCTCACCACGAACAGCGGTCTGCCGTACTCGCGGCGGGCGAAGGCGTTGACCCAGGACCCCCACTGGGCGAGCGCCGCCCGGTTGGGCTGGCGCTGGCCCGGTTCGAGGAACATGGCCGGTGGGTATGAGTGAAAGTCGGTGACCCTGGGATCCCGGAGCAGCCCGGTGGTGCTGGGCCCGAGGTTGAAGTCGGGGAGGCTGTCGGGCACGGTGGCGGCCACGGCCAGCAGCCTGTCGCTCAGGTAGCGGACCAGCTCGCGGTCCCGGTGCAGCACCCCAAGAGCCGCCTGGAAGTTGGCGCGCGCCTGCTCGTCGCGGGCCCGGGGCTCACCGGGTGCCGGCTCATCGACCCCGAAGTAGCTGATCCCGTACTTGGCCATGAAGCGCTTGCGGACCTCCCAGAACGGCTGGCTGTTCATGGGATGGGGGGTCCCATGGGAGGGCGCATCGTACTTGCCATACTCGCGGCCCTTCCTGGTCTTGAACCAGGCTATGGAGGGGACCCTGCGCGGGTTGTCGCCGCGGGCGACCTCCAGGACGGCCTGGGTGACGGGCCCCCACTCCATGCCGGCCGGGGTTCCGTTGACTCGCCACCCGTAGGGCTCGAACCAGCTCTGGGGATCTCCCGGAACCACCGACGAAGCCGGCCTGAGGTCGATGCCGAAGTCGTTCCAGTCAAGCAGGAAGACGAGGTTGTCCAGGCCCAGTCCCCAGGCTGAGTTCTTGGTCTCGTGCGCCGCCCCCGGAGTGAGACCCCCTTCTCCCTCGACGCAGAAGACCTTGACGGCTCCCGCCCCCGCCAGCTTCAGGGCCAGGGCCTCCCCGGCGGCGGGGGGCATGCCGTGGCCCGAGGGCCCGGTGTTGAACTTGAGGAAGAGGGTCTTCCCGCTCATCTCGGCGTGCCCCGGCAGCCCGCCGCGATGACGCAGGGTGAGCAGGTCCTCCCAGGTCAGCGCGAACCGGCCCTCCTGGGGAAAGTCGAATTGGGGGTCACGGTCCTGGAGGTGGCGGGCGCGCAGCGACTCGTTGAGCACGGCCAGGGTCGCGTACACCAGGGGGGCGGTGTGGCCGGCGGAGAGCACGAAGCGGTCCGCGAAGCGCCGCCAGGGGCGCTGGATGTCCCAGCGCATCGCCCCCGAGAGCAGGGTCGCGACCAGCATGTGAACCTTGGAGCGGGATCCCCCGGGATGGCCCGACTGGCGGTAGTTGAGGGAGAGGTCGATCATCTCGTCGATGAGGTCCTTGACGACCTCCCAGTGCGCGAACGCGGGCTGAGCAGCGGTCAGCAGGTCCTCAACTTCAGTCCTCTGAGTCGTAGCCACAAACCCACCTCCAGATGACTTGAGCCCGCTCGCGCCCCATCCCGCGGCGGAGTGTCGGGAGGTGGCGCCCGGACTGAGTCTATCTTCACTCACCAGGCGGTCGGCGGCGGCTTTGGCCGGATATGATCGACGCACGATCGGCCACGACCGGGCAGCCGGTGCAGCGGGAGGATTGGACGTCATGGCGGTACGCAGGGCGCACGTGGCCTGGAGCGGCACGCTCCAGGATGGATCTGGCGAGGTGGAGCTGACCAGCAGCGGAGTGGGGACCTACCCGGTCAGCTTTCCCAAGCGGACCGCGGAGGAGGCCGATGGCACCACCAGCCCGGAGGAGCTCATCGCGGCCGCTCACGCGGCCTGCTATGCGATGCAGCTGTCGGCGATGATCGCCCAGGCGGGGGGGACCCCCGGCAGCCTTGATGTGAGCGCGGCGGTGACCCTGAGTCCGGATCCGGCCGGAGGCTTCTTGATCTCCGGCATCCACCTGCAGGTCAAGGGACGGCTGCAGGGTCTGGACGGCCAGGGATTCCAGAAGGTCGCCGAGGAGGCCAAGCTCCGCTGTCCCGTCAGCAAGGCGCTGACCGGGACCACCGTGACCCTGGAGGCCCAGCTGGAGGGCTGATCGGGCCCGAGAGCCGCAGTGGCTGCCGGCGGCGTCAGCCGCCGGCAGCAAGTGGCTCGAGCACCACCACCGGGATCTCCCTGCTGGTCTTGGTCCGATACTCCTCATAGGCCGGCCACTCGGCAACCATCAGCCGCCACAGACGGTCACGCTCGGGGCCGGTTGCGACCCGGGCTGACACCGGCACCGTGTCGGCCCACACCTGGATCTCGGCCCTGGGGTCCTTCTCCAGATTGAGATACCACGC
>JAKAVU010000189.1 GCA_021817185.1 bacterium | reverse complement strand
AAAGGGACGTTGACAAGAGCTATTGTGTAGCGCTACCTCAAGGTCAGGTGCTGCTATGAACTCGGCAACCGGCGCTTTCATAAGCTGCCTGACTCTGGATCAGGAGATCGGAGGTTCGACCCCTCCCGCCCCAGCGCCCCACTTCTCCGGAAACACCTGACTCCTCGGACAGAACCAGCGGAAGGTTGGTCCGGTGCCGCTCCCAGCCTGCCAGACTGGCGCTATGCCAAGCGTCTGGGGCATGACCCCGCGGCAGAGCATAGAGGCCGAGTGCGCGCGAAGGGGCAAGTCCCAGGTCGTGTCTGGATGTGTTGCCCTGCTGCAGGGACGGGAAGTGGACGATGCCCTGGTGCTGGCGCTGGGCGGACCGCCTGCAGAGTACGTGCTCCGTGGTGGAGCGGGCGGCCGGGATGGGTACTGGCCGCGGGCCTGGGGCTGCCGCGGACTTCTCTACGTATGGGAGGACGAGGCCATGCCGGCGGTTATCGAGGCGACCAAGGACAGTGCGTGGCGGGTCCGCGAGATGGCGGCCAAGGTGATCGCTCGGCATCGAGTCGCGGACGCCATCGGCGCGGTGGTCGGCCTGCAAGATGACCCCGTGGCGCGGGTGCGGGCGGCGGGGGAGCGGGCCGTCATCGCCCTCTATCATCCGAACGCGCACCAGGGCGCGATTCCGAGCGCCAACGGAAGGTAGGGGACCACTGCGGCTCCCCTCTCTCGGTCCATTCAGCCCAGCGTGAACCGGCGGAAACCGCAAGACCCGAAAGGGCGACGGCAACCTCGGCAGCGTCCAGTGCTGGCGATCACCGAAATTCCCCACTTTCGATCATCGAAATTCCCCAGCCGCCGGAGCTGCCGGACGGGTTGGGCCGAGTCTAATACATGGTCCTTGGCAGCACCTCCTTGGGGAGTCGACTGTTGGCTATCGGGCCCCCGGCCGCGCATTCGGACCATCCGGGCGCAGCCACGACTACCGCGGGCCCGTCCCTGCCAGTTCCGGCGGCGGGAGTCGGTAAATGGCCATCGGCCGATGGTGAAGCTCGGTGGCGAGTGCACGTATGGACTGCAGTCCGAAGCCGTTCTTCTCGAGGACCTTGCGGGAGGCGATGTTGGCCGCCTCGGGCGCGATCACCATCCCGACACCGGGATGATGGCGCCGAATCTCTTTGACGAGGGCGGCGATCATCGCCGTCCCGAAGGCGCGGCCCAAGAGGTCCGCGACGCCGATGGCGTAGTCAGCGCCCACCTCACCGTCCCGGGCGTCCACCGCCTCGGCTTCGGCCGGGTAGTCGTCCCACCGATACCACTGGCACCATCCCGCTGGCCGCCCTCCAATCGAGACCATGTACAAATTGGTCGCTGACTTGGCACAATTTTTCAGGTTCGCCTGCAGCTTCTCCAACTCCCTCTCAGCCGTCGACTCCGGAGTCCACCAACGCGCCACGTGCGGCGCGCGCAGCCACGTCCCAACCGTTGTGAGGTCTTCGAGTCTCATCGGCCGCAGAGTCACAACGGGTGTCACCGGCGCGCTCAACTGATCACAACCCGAGAACCACAAGGTGGTGCCTGATCTGGAGCGTCATTACCCCGACCTCGATATGGGCCGGGCCGACTCGATCGTGCTGATGGTACTAACGGTCCAGATCGCAGCCCGTGTCCCTCATCTGGCCCGGGGAGACATAATCGGCGAACACAGGGCAGCGGCCACGGTCATGCTGGCGGCCACTTCTCGGGACCGGCCGCGAGCTTCGTGGGCGTAGCCAGGGCGCGGCAATCTGGCACCACAATCTGAACTTGGTTCGCACCGACTCACCGAAAACTGCTGTCCCAGCACGCTGCGGCGCCGCTTGGATCTCACCGCTAGCTGGCAGGATGCGGACTGCTCACTGCTACGTCATGGGACCGGTGCGCGTCGGAGCCCGCGAGCCTCACGGATTGCGCCAGTCCCTACCGATCGTGCCGGCCCCAGCGCTTACTCCCTCCGCCAAACCGAGATGTGCTTGGAACTGGTCCGATCATATGGCGACCGGTCCCAGTCGCCCCACCGTTCCACCAGGGTCAGACCGGCGAGTTGGGCCATCAGGTCCAACTCCGAAGGCCATACGTACCGCACCGGCGTGGCCTCACGCCTCCACCCGTCTTGGTCACGGTAGAAGTGATGCGAGATCAACGACTGGGTGACGACGTCGTACTCATCAAGCCCGACGTGATCGTCGGTCACCGCAAACGGCCGCACCGTCTCACCGGGAGGAAGCCCCAGCACGCCGGGAACCGCAACCTCGATCACGAAATGACCTAGGGGCGCCAGGTGGCGAGCGGCATTGCGGAAACACGAGACCTGCGCCGCCTGACTGCCGACGTTGCCGATCGTGTTGAAGACCAGATAGACGAGCCTGAAGTCTCTTCCCGCAGTTGCGGTCGCGAAGTCTCCGATGACCACCGGCAAGTCCGCTCCACCGGGTTTGGCGCGTAACCGCTCGACCATCGCCGTAGACAGATCGATGCCATGCACCGCCACTCCGCGCGCACGCAGCGGTAACGCGATCCGGCCGGTTCCGATACCGAGTTCGAGCGCCGCCCGACCGGCGGCCAGCTCCGCGAGGAACTCCACGGCGGGTTCGATCGCCGCCGGGGCGAACATGGCGGCCTCATCCTCGTCATACCGGGCCGCGACGTCCTCGCCGAAATAGTCCACGGGCTCACCGGGATGGAAACTGCTCAGGTGACTCTGCTCCCTGACCGCGTGGCGCATAGATCCCTTCGGTCATGGCCGATGAGTCCTGCTCAGCGGTCAGTCTACCTTGGCAGCGCCGCTTCTGACCGGAGCGGCCCTGGCCCCTCCCTCGCGAATGGGCATTACGGCCGCGCTTCGTTCACTCAAGTCCAGAGGGCCGGGCCGCTCCGGTCCCCACCGACAGCCCGTCCCCGGGTGGCCCGAACAGCCGGTCGCCAGCGTCTCCCAGCCCTGGGACTATGTAGCCCCGGTGGTCGAGGGCGGGGTCCACTGCCGCGCACACCACCTGCACGGCTGGCATCCGCGCGGTGAAGGACTGCAGGCCAGGCTCAGAGGCGACCAAGCAGACGGCCATGATGTCGGAGGCGCCGCGACGCGAGATCAGATCGCATGCCTGCGCCAGGGAGCCGCCGGTGGCGAGCATGGGATCGCAGACCAGCACTCGGCGCTGGGCCAGTGCAGCAGGCAGGCCGTCCAGATAGCACACCGCATCGAGCGTGTCCTCATTGCGCTTCATCCCGAGGTGGGCCACCTCGCAATTGGGAGCGACGCGCTCGACTCCCGGCACCATGCCTAGGCCGGCGCGCAGGATCGGGACCACCAGGACCTCCTCCGAGACGGTGAGCCCGGTGGCCGAGCCCACCGGCGTGCGGACCCGGGTGGGGACGGTGCGAAGATCACCGAGGGCCTCGTAGGCGAGGAACATGGAGACCTCGGCCATCAGCACTCGGAACCGATCCCGGCCGGTCCTCTCATCCCGAAGCTCGCTGAGCCGGTGGGCAACCGCAGGGTGGGACGAGACGTGGACCTGAGGGTTCATGTGGTGCCATGATCGCCGCTTAGGGCCCCTCGCCGCAGGCGGCGGTCTGACGGCGTCGCAAGTGGTGCAATGGTAGGAACGGAGCGCACGCAGACCAGGAGCGGAGCAGAGTCCGCGGAGGGCGCGGATCCCCAGAGGTCATCCAGGAGGT
>JAKAVU010000010.1 GCA_021817185.1 bacterium | reverse complement strand
TGTAAATCAGCTGGCGTCGCCTACAGAGGTTCGAATCCTCTCCCGCCCACGCCCAGGTAGCTCAGTGGTAGAGCGCTTCCTTGGTAAGGAAGAGGTCGCGGGTTCAATCCCCGCCCTGGGCTCTTTGGATCTCATAGGGACCACATAAGTGGACCTTTGGCCACTTGGCTAGCGGAGCACAACGCTCCAAGACCAGTTACTTGTGTTATGCTCTCAGGCCATGGCGAGGCGGCCCAAGGCACCCAGTCCCGATCTCAGGACGCTCCGGGAGGCGTTCCTGCTCACCATGGAGGCGGAGGGCAAGAGCCCGGCCACTATCGCCAGCTACGGCTACTCGGTCCGGAGCTTCGTTGAGTACTCACAGGCGAACGGTCTCCCTCTGAGGGCGGCGGAGGTGACGCGCCCCCAGATCGTTGAGTGGCTTGCCCACCTCCAGCGCACCACCAAGGGCTCGACCCCCGCCACCAAGTACCGGGCCCTCCTGCGCTTCTTCGGTTGGCTGGAGGTGGAAGGGGAAGTCGAGCGGTCCCCCATGGCGGGGATGAGGCCACCTGCCATCCCCGAGACCCTGGCCCCGGTGCCAGCCGTGGAGGACCTGCGGAGTCTGCTTCGAGCTTGCGATGGCCGGACCTTCGAGGACCGCCGGGATGCCGCCATCGTGACCATGTTCATCGACACCGGGGCCAGGCGCAGCGAGATCGGCAGTCTGCGGCTCGGGGACGTGGACCTGGAGCACCGCTCGGTCCAGGTGCTAGGGAAGGGGCGCCGCCTTCGCATTCTGCCCCTGGGCAGCAGGGCTGCCTTGACCCTGAACCGGTACCTGCGGAAGCGGCCCGAGCACCGTCTGGCGGGGCAGGTGGACGCCCTATGGCTCGGGCACGCGGGACCGATGCTGCCCGATGGCGTTGCCTTCGCGGTGGAGAGGCGAGCCCGCATGGCTGGCATCGAGGGTTTCCACGTCCACCTGCTCCGCCACGCCTTCGCGCATGGCTGGTTGGCGAGCGGCGGGAACGAAGGCGACTTGATGGCCCTGGCGGGCTGGCGCTCCCGGACCATGCTCCAGAGATATGGGGCCTCCAGGGCCAGCGAGAGAGCTCGTGAGGCCCACAGGGCTCTCTCCCCTGCTGACCGCCTGTGACCGCCGACAGGCCCGCCGAGCACGCGGCCATTGCGGCCCTTGCGGCCGTCGGGGTGGACCTGCTGGCCGTGCTCCCGGCGAGCGAGCTGACGAGCCGCTACCCATCGGTTGTCGGTCGGTTAAGCCGGCGCGCAAGCGGCCAGCCGCGGCTGCTGGCGGCGGTCCTGCGCTGTGGCCGCAAGGGTATCTCCAGCAGCCGTGACGACTGCGGCGCGGCCTGGGCAGTGACCACCAGGAACGGCCGGCCGGCGCGGATCGGCAAGGTCAGGGCGCACCCTGAGCCCCGTCTCCGCAGTGCCGCCTGGTCGTGCCCGGAGGGGAGGGTTATTGCGGACGGGCTCTGGGTGCCCTGCAACTCGGAGCACCTCGGCACCGCGGCCGGTGACCGGGCGACCGACGAACTCAGGCGGCTTCTCGCTCCGCCCCGGGAGCCCGCGCGCCATCCCGGGAGCCGGAGCCCGTATGTGCGTCTGATCGCGGCCGAGCTGCAGAGAGCTGCAGACGAGGGTCTACCTAGGCCCCTACAGGTGGAGCTGGCGGTCAAGCTGAAGTGCTCCCCGAGCACGGTGAGTCACGCGATGCCGCAGGTGCGGGAGCTGATGGGTGAGGAGGGTTCCAGCTCCGACTGACGGCGACTTCTGGCAGTTGCCGGCAAGTTGCCGACGCTGAGCGCTGCGCAGTCTGCATCCTGGCCAGGTGGCCCGGCAACTTGACCCCGACGCGAACCTCCGCCGCCTCCGAGCCAGGCTCGGAGGGCTGGCGCTCGCGGCCCAGCGGGACCCTTCGCAATACACCAAGTCGGCTCGCAGCGCCTTCCTCTCGCGGTTCGAAGTCGAGGTCGACCCTGAGCGTAGCTTGCCGGAAGCAGAGCGCCAGCGGCGGTCCGCAGCGGCCCGACGGCTCTACTTCTGCCGGTTGGCGCTGAAGTCGGCCGAGGCCCGGCGCAAAAGCGCCGCTGGGGCGGGGGCCCCGGCGGCGGAGGAGGCGGGCGGTGCAGATGCCCAGCTCCCTCGGCCAACGTAGCATACCTGCCGCCTTGGGGCGGCCCGCGTGCACTTCGTTTCTCCCCCCGGGCGGCGCGGCGGCAGGGCGGGCCGAGAGATGAGCGCCGACTCGCTTTACGGCGGCGACCTGCTCGCAGACCTTCCCGAGGGCTCAACGGTCTACCTGGTCGAGAGTCCGAGCGAGGTGGCGGCCCTCCGGGCGGGCGACCTGCCGGCGGTATGCGTCTCCAGTCGCCAGCCGGACGGGGCCTTGCTGCCCTCCTACACGGAGCAGCTGCGGCCCTTCAACGTGGTGGTCATCCCGTCCGCGGGCTACCCATCGTCGAACCCAGCCCTGGCCCGCGCAAGGGCGGGGGCGCTCAGGGGCAAGGTGAAGTCGGTGAAGCTGACACCCCCGCCTCCACCGGGACCAGGGGGCGGCGGCCAAGACGTGGGGAGCTTCCTGCTGCGCAACACGCTCGACGACCTCATCAAGTGGGCGGCCGAGGTGGCACCGGTGGATCTACCCCACCGCAACGGTGGCGCCCCATCGCCATCGGAGGACTTCCTGGCCCAGGAGTTGGGCGACGGTATGGAGATACCGCCCGCTCCGGTCCCGCCGATGGAGTACCTGCCTCGGTGGTGTCGCGAGCTCCTTAGCGCGCTGGCTCGGGGTGAAAATCCACTTCCGCTCGACTTTCTCTACGGCAACCTGCTGGCTGTCGTTGGAATCGCCGCCGGTGCTGGGCCGCGGATCCGGCTCGCTCTGACCTGGACCGAGAGGCTGCTTCTCTGGTTCGTTGGAGTTGGGCCGTCTGGCTTGGGGAAGTCGCCCGCGCTGAATGTGCTTGCCGGGCCTCTCTACCGGGTTCAGAGCCACCGGGCGCAGCAGTGGTGGAAGGACTACGAGGCATGGCTGAACCTGCCGAAAAAGGATCGGGAGTCGACGGCTCCGCCCGTCTACGTGCCTCTGCTGTCATCCGACACTACCCTGGAAAAGCTCGCTCGCAACCTCGCCGCCGACCCTGGGCACGGCATCGTGGTGGACGAGATTGCGGGATTCCTGGGTGGCCTGGGGCAGTACAAGGGCGGCGGGAGCTCAGACCGCGCTCGACTTCTGGAGCTCGGGACTGGGGCTCCGTGGGGGCTGGAGAGAGTGTCGCTGGGACCGGTCCCGACCTGGATTCGGGAGCCCACTGTCATCATCGTGGGCACAACGACCCGGGAGCGCCTCAGCGTGCTGGCCGACGCCGAGGATGGGTTGTCAGCCAGGTTCGGAATTGCGTACGTCCCCCGGGATGGCGGGGACGCCGGGGCATCGGTCGAACCGCTTGCCGTCGAGAACCTGGCCCGCTTTGAGGCTCTTCTGACTCGCTTGATCGCGGTGCGGAAAGTACAGCGAGAGTGGTTACTCGATGGCGATGCCAGAGCCCTTCTCCAGCAGCACCGGCGCGAGGCCCACGGGCGCGCGTCCGCAACAGATGTCCCACCTCACCTCCGGCCGTACCTGTCGAAGGCGGGCCGGTGGACCGCGCGGTACGCCCTGGTCCACGCCGAGCTGCACCGAGCCGCGGCGCTCCCCGACGACGCACCCGGCTTGGCGGCGCCCGGCACCGTCACGCTACGGATGGCCGAGGCGGGGATCGCAACTTTCGAGTACTACGTTCAACACCGGCACCGGCTCGAGTTGCCCGACCCGGACCTCACCATATCCCCGCCGGTGCGCTACCAGGGGGACGTGACACACCGTTTGCTGGCTGCCCTTGCCGAGGACCCTGCTGGGCGGCTAACCGTGCGCGATCTTCTCCGCCGCCATGTGGCAGGGTGCAGGACGAGCCCCGGGGCCCGAGATGCCATCGCTTGGTTCGGCGCCCGGTACCCGGGGTGGACCCGGACGGAGCCAAGCCGCCGGGGCCGGCCAGCTTTGGCGATCTACGACCCATTGCGGCCTATGCCGCCGCTTCCCCCCGGGGCGGAGGACTGAAGTTGTTGGGCCAGTCGGACGCGGCGCGGGGCCAATGTCGCCATTGTCGCCATTGTCGCCAGTGGGAAGCCAGCCAGCGGAGACCTGGTGATCTCGACCGTATTGCGGGAGAGGTCGATATGGGTAGCCGTGGGAGATCGAGATGCACCTGTCGGGGCAAAGAGGGGTGGCGACAATGGCGACAATACCGGGCGGCCGCCCGAGGCGGGCCCGTGATCGGCCCCCACCGCGAGCTCAGCCAGGTGCGCTGGGTGCCGCCTCACCGGCTTGAGGTACACGCGGCGGCTGAGCTGGTGCCGCGCCCCACCTCGGGCGAGCTGCTGGCGCTCGCGGGTGACATGGGCCGGCAGCCGTGACCGATGCAGCCCGGCCCCTGCCAGCGACCGGCGTGGTGGTGGTCATCGCCGGGCGGCCGCTCAACTTGGCCAACCTGCGGCTCTGGTGGGTCGGCCGCCACCGGCTCATGCGCGACCGCAAGAACCTGGTGGCAATCCTCGCCGGCTCGGCTCTTGCCCGGGCGCGTTCCGGCCCGGCATCCTCGCCGTGCTTGGTGCAGGCCACCATCTACATCGCGGGGGTGCGGTTCGACCCCGACAACCTGGTGGCCGCCTTGAAAGCGGATCTCGACGGCCTGGTGGATGCGGGTCTCCTGGTGGACGACAGCCCCAAGTGGCTCCGCTTGGAGGTGGCGCAGGTCAGGGTGCCGCGCCGGGAGCAGCGGATAGAGTTCCGCATCAGCCCGCTGGCGGCGCCAGCAGCCGGACCGGGCCCGCGCCAGCTGCCCCCGGCCCACGAGGTGGTACTCCCGCACCCCGGCTCTGGTGGCGGCCATCGTAGCGGCGAACGATATCCCTCTGACGGGCAGCGCCGCTGCCCCGCCTGCGGAGTGCCTCTGCCACCCCGTCTTCCGGGGCCAGGCCACGAGCGGGTGTGGTGCAGTTCAGCGTGCAAGGGTCGGGCAGCCGTCCGGCGGGCGAGAGGCCTCCCGGTGGACTACCCCAAGCAGCCCCCGGGTGGGCGCCGACCGCTTGGGGCGCCGGGGCGGTGACGGCCGACTCGCCAGCCGCTGCCCGACGGCTGGCGGTAGGCTGCGCCGAGCTGGCCGTCGCGGTCGAGGCCAGCTGCCAGAGGCAGGGCTGCCGGGCGGACTGTGCCGTGGCCCGGGTCGCCCGGCGGGTGGCGGTGAGCGCGGCCACCATGGCAGCCGAGTGGGCTGCCGAGGCCGAGGACCGCCGACGGTGAGCAAGGAGCGGATGGCCGTCCTCGAGCAGCTCGCGCAGCAGATGGCGGCCGAGGTCACGGACCGGGTGGGCCGGAGCTGGCGGTGGCGGGTGGCAGTCTTGGTCACCCTCGCGGGAAGCGTGGTGGTGCTGGCGGGCGCGCTGGCGAGCCTGCTGCGGTGACCGCATCCCAGGCCGTCAGCTTGGCGCCCACGTCGGCGCTCCGGCTCCACCCGGCGGCCGAGGCCGTCCCCGGGATGCGTCCGGCCGAATGGGTGGCGTTCCTGGAAGATGTCCGCCAGCGGGGCCTCATGGAACCACTCCGGTTGGCAGCCGGTGCCTCCACCGTCCTCGATGGCCGCCACCGCCTGCGCGCGGCTCAGGAGCTGGGGCTGGAGGTGGTGCCCGTGGCTCCCGCCGACTATAAACCCGGCGGCGAGGCAGCCTATGCGCTCCGGGCGGCTCTGCACCGCCGCCACCTCAGCGACGATCAGAGGGCGATGTTGGGGGCGAAGCTCGCCGAGCACCTGGGGGCGGAGCGCAGGCAGGAGAGCGCCAAGGCTGCGGCGAAGGCACGGTGGGGGGATGCGTCAGGGATCGGTGTGGTCCCTGACGCATCGCTGCCGGACCCGAGCCGGACCATTGCGGCGAAGGCCCTCGGCGTCTCCGAGCGCCGCCTCCGGGTGGCCCGCGAGCTGGCTCAGCAGGCCCCTGATCTGGCCGCCCGGGTCGAGGCCGGTGGGCTGCCGCTCCGGGCCGCGAAGGGATGGGTGGAGCGCCGGGCGGCCCGGGCCGAGCTGGCCGCTGCACCTCCCGCGGTGCTCCCCAGCGGTGGGGCCGAGGTGTGGGCTGGGGACGCCTTCGAGCTGGCCGACCGCATCCCCGAGGGCTCGGTGGACATGATCCTCACCGACCCGCCGTACGGGACCGAGTACCTGGATCTCTGGCCCCGGCTGGGCCAGCTGGCGGCCCGGGTGCTGCGGCCGGGCGGCTTCCTGATCGCCTACGTCGGCCACCTCTTCCTGCGCCCGGAGCTGGAGGGCCTGGCCTCAGGCGGGCTGGAGTGGTGGTGGGCAGCTTGCATCACCTTCCGCGGCCAGTGCCCGGCGATCCGAGTCCGGCGGGTGCGGACCGGCTGGCGGCCGGTCGCGATCTTCCGGCAACCGGGGGGGCACGGGGCGCCGTGGTTCTCGGATCTCTTCGTGACCGACCCCCGGCCTCAGAAAGGCTTGCACCCATGGCAGCAGTCCCTCGGCCCCGCGCGGTCCCTGGTGCGCCGGTTCTCCTTTCCCGGAGCCCTGGTCATCGACCCCTTCGCCGGGGCCGGCACGTTCTCGGTGGCCGCGGTCCTGGAGGGCCGCCGCACCCTGGGCATCGAACTCGACCCCGAGCACGCGGCCACCGCCCGTGCCCGGATCACTCAGGCGCTGGCCGAGCGGGAGCAGGCCGATGCC
Organism: bacterium; assembly: GCA_021817185.1. The sequence goes on along the minus strand of JAKAVU010000010.1, from coordinate 14,443 downwards.
GGGTGAGGCGGGCCGGCCCGTGCGGGCCGCCCTGTGGCTGCGGGTCTCCACCTCCGACCAGGTGGCCGCCAACCAGGAGCCGGAGCTCCTCGCACTGGCCGTTGCCCGTGGCCTGGAGGTCGTCGAGGTCTACAGGCTGGAGGGCGAGTCCGCCTGGTCAGGCTCCGGCGGTTACCGGAAGGCACTGGAGGCGATGCTGCGGGACGCCCGGCGGTGCCGGTTCGAGGTACTGTTGGTGTGGGCCTTGGACAGATTGGGCCGCGAAGGCCCGCTAGCCACCCTCCAGCTCGTGGACCGCCTGAGCCGGGCCGGGGTCACCGTAGTGAGCATCCACGAGCCGTGGACCGAGGCCGGGGGCGAACTCCGTGAGCTGCTGCTGGCGATCACCGCCTGGGTAGCGAGGATGGAGTCCCAACGCCGGTCCGAGCGAACCCGAGCGGGGCTGGAGCGTGCCCGGGCCGAGGGGAAGAGGATAGGAAGGCCGCCGGGGGCCAGGGACACCCGCAAGCGCCGCCGATCGGGATACTTCCGTCGCTGGGCCAAGGAGAGGGGGGAGTAGGCGACGATCGTGCAGAGCTTCCGGTGGTCGCCAACTCCGCGTACCTCACGGCGGGTTACGTCTGGCACCCGCATTCAAAGCTACGTCACAGTGGCGTTCCACGAAGTGACGAACCCGTCACATCTTTCGCTGGCAGTCTCCTGGCGCTCTGGGGTAATATCAGACCATCCCCTTGGTTGCTTCGGCGGCCAGGTGCGAGGCCCGCTCCGGCGGGTCTCTGCGTTTAAGGGGGGTTACCAGCCGATCGGCTTGCGAATCGTTCCTTGCGCGTCCTGCAGGACACGCGGAAACTGGCAGGCTGGCAAGACGGATGGGCGCAGTTGCTTGAAGAACGCTGCCTGCAGAGCTCGGCTGCGATGCTTCGCCGGGTGAGGATTGACCACGCCGACTGGGATGCCAAGTTCCTTCTGGACGAGAGCGATGGGCTCCTTGAGGTCAGAGTCATTGGAGATCACCACGGCGGTCTCGCAGTCTTGGCGGAAGGCATCTAGGAGAAGGTAAGTGGCCAGGTTGACGTCCGACCCTTTCTCCTCGGTTCTCACCACTTCCACCGTCGGCGGCCAGCCGCTCTGCGGATGGGCCAGCGGCATCCAGGCCGGATGGCTCAGGAAGTGGCCGAGATGGACAGTCAGGCACGGGAGCGTCTCCAGAGCGCGAAGGTAGGCCTGCTGCCGCTGGGGCGCCTGGGGGTTGGATGGCCGCGGCGTGACCCTGGCGGTGAAGTAACGGATGCGATGGATCGAGTCATGAGGTAACAGTCGGTGACAGAGAGCCTCGAGATCCAGCCACCTGTACGGGGTCCCGCGAAGGCAGCCATAGTACAGGTTGAAACCGTCAACATAGACATTGCTGATCACGGGCCGAAAGCTTACCTGCCCCGACGTAGCTCGGAGCGGACCAAGGCCGGGCTGGAGCGGGCCAGAGCCGAGGGCAAAAGGATAGGCAGGCCGCAACCGCCGGCGGTCGGGGTACTTCGCCAGGTGGGCCAGGCAGCGGGGGGAGTGGGGACCGGACCGGCCCGGCCAGGGCCGATCCCGGGGAACCGGCTGGGGCAGGGGGCGACTGTTACCCCCGGAGGCGTGTGGGGAACTGCGGGACAGTAGGTCTCCAACAGTCGCCCCGCGCTTCCCGACGGGCAGCCCGACGGGCTCCCGGGGGTAACAGTTACCCCTTCCCGACGGGCAGTTCAGCGTAGCCCGACGGGCTCCCGACGGGTAGGGTGACGGCGATGCAGGACGGAGCCGTCACCATCCTTCCCGCGGCTGCGCAGCGGGAGGCACCGCCGTCGAAGAGGGCCTGGCACCAGGCGCACCCCACCATCGGCGTCAGCGTCACCGCGGCCCAACGGGACACCATCGCTGCGGCTGCCGAGGCGGCGGGGGTCACGATGGGCGCCTACCTCTTGAGTGGTGCCAACCGCGCCCAGGCCGCTGAGGACCGGCTGCAGGAGGTCGAGGCCGCCCGCCAGGGCGAGGTCGCCGAGCTCCGCCGGCGGCTACTGGTGGATGGTGAGGAGGCCGAGGCGCACCTGAAGGCGGCCACCACCGCAGCCTACGCGCAGGGCCGGGCGGAGGCGGAGCCGGCCGCCGCTCAGGAGCTCGCCTACTGGCGGCAGGCGGCGCGGGCGCTCTTCGGCTGGCGCGCTCAGGTGGACGAGCTGACCGACGAGGTGCTGGCCTACCTCGAGCGCCACGAGGGAGGCTTCTGGGAGCTGGACCAGCACCGGCGGTACGTGGAAGCGGTCCACCGGTACCGCATTGCCGTCGACCGCTGCCTGGAGCTGGCCGTGGAGCCGTTGCGCGCCACCTGGCCGTCCGCAGCTCCCAGCCGGGGTTACCATCCTCCCCCATCGGAGCCCGGCGGCTCTCCAGAGGCGATCACCGGAGGTGAGCACCATGGCGAATGAAGTGGCGGCGGAGTCCCTGGAGAGCGGCAAGCCGGAGGCTGAGGAGGCTCCCGCCGTAACGGAGTCAGCGCCGCCCGCCATCAAGATCACGGACTTGGGCGCTGCCCTATCGGCTTGCGAGGCCAGCGAGCCTGAAGGCTGGCGCTCTTGCATCACGAAGGAGCTCGAGGCGCGCGGGTACCACGTGGAGACTGAGGCCAGGGCCCCAGCTGGGCCGCCCGCCCCGGAGGCCGAGGCGGCCCCGTCCGGGGAGGCCGCCCTTCCGACTGGCCCCTCCCGCTGAGAGCGGGCTCTCCGGCACTCGCTGCCCGGACGGCTCGGCCCCGTGAAGGCCCGGTAAAAAACCGTCCCCCCAGATCGGCCCACGGCCTGAGATCAGCGGGAGCCGGTGACGAAGTGGTAAACAAGGGGTCGGTTGTTTGGCGGCCGGTGCTACCATAGCCGCACGTGTCATGGGACCGAGCGAGGTCGAGTCGCAGTCCCGTCAGCCCCTTCAACTCAAGATGGACGACTTCCCGGAGATGCATCCTGTGACACGGCGACTTGCGGCACTTGGGGCGTCCTTTAGGACTAGCTTGACCCTCCTTCTGTCGGGGGCCTCAACGTGAGACTGAGTTCATCAACAGCCCGCTCCCTCGTCATGATCACTGCGTGCATCACGATTGTCGCCGCCTCGGAGATTAGTCAAGCGACCCTGGCACCTCCGGTTCGCGCATTGTCATCTGGGGACGGGATCAGTTACCTTTCCGGATTTGACAAGTGCGCGTACCCCAGTGTCTCCGAGATGGAGTACCTGTTTACGAACAGTCCCTATTACTGGTATGGACTCTACATCGGTGGGGACACCGCTACGTACGTGGCTCACTGCACCTTTCCCTCAGCGAGTTGGCTAGACTCCGTCCACGCTCAGGGCTGGAACTTCGTTTTCATCTGGGACGGACTCCAAGCTCCGAACTCGGGCAACAGTTATACGTTCAGCTCGAATGCCAGCACAGCGTATAGCCAGGGGCAGCAGCAGGCGACCGAGGCGTATGGAGCCTTGCTGGGGCCCGAGGGAATATCTAACGAAGCCGCGAACACGGTCGTGGTGGATGACCTCGAAGGGTATGAGTACAGTGGCTACCCGTACCAGAGTGCTGTCACCGCATTCATTTCCGGATGGGACCAGCAGCTTGGGCTGCCAACTGCCCAGACTTATGGCGTGTATGGCTCAAGCTGTGAGTCCAACTTGGCGGCACTAGCGTCCAGTAACCCAGTGCCAGAGTTCATCTGGGGCGCCTCTTGGGACGGCAACCCGTCCACGAGTGCACTGCCCTGTGTACCGTATGGATACTGGGTTGATCACCAACGACTGAAGCAGTACGAGGGCCAGGTCAGTCCATACGGCATCACTGTCGATGAGGACTGTGCGAATGGGCCGACGAGTCCAAGCGGATCGGGGGGCACCATCGGGAACTGCGGATAGTGAGGACATTGGTATGAGGGGTCTAAAGGTTCTCGGGCGCTGCTTCGCTGGCCGCGTGGGCGCGTGGCTCACGTGGTCCGGTGTCCCGTTGCTCGGCTTTGCAGCTATAGCCCTAGCCGCGTGTGGCGCAGTACGAGAGCCGGCCGCTCCAACGCCAGTTCGCTCTGCCGCGGTCCCTTGGATCTCAACACCGGGCCAGCCTCTGCAAGGTCCTGTGTCGCAATCTGCGTACCCACCGTGCACGCCCGGTTCCCTGACTCTATCGGGCGGTCCGCCGGGCTTGCTGAATGAAAGCTTGATTGAAGACCTGGCGCTTACCAACGTGTCCAAGACCGGTTGTGCGCTGACTGGGCCGCCGACGGTTACGTGGCGACTAGCCGCGGGGGCGACCATTGAGACCGTCGGTGGTGCGTTCGCAAGCACAACGGTGAACCTTACCCCTAGCGAGTCGGCCATTTTCGATGTGGGACCGCCAAACAGGTGCCCGTCTTACAACCCGGCAGCTGAGAAGCTCGCGTCTCCGGTCGACGTGACACTTCCGTCCGGGGGCATATTGACGGTGTCTGGCGCGGCGCCGCTTGATCTCCAGTGTGGGCGCCCAGCCGTGGTGGAATTCGCTGGAGACTCATCGCCCGCGCCTCCAACGAGTGGAGAGGGAGCGCTTCAAGTCACGATGACGGCGGCCGCTACAATGTCGGCGGGCGGGACATACCAGTACGTCGTGACCTTGACGAATCCAACCAACGCGACTGTGAGTCTCGTTCCCTGCCCGAGCTACACGGAGGGCATGACTGGTTCCTCGGGGCTGCTAAACAGCCGGACGTACGTTCTCAACTGCGGAACTGTGGGCCAGCTCGGTCCAGGGGCCAGCGCCCGTTTTGCGATGCAATACGCCATACCGCCCACAATTCCGAAGGGCCCCATAAAGGTCTGGTGGTGGCTGCAGGTGTCCGGCGGTCAGTTGGGTGGCCGGTTAGTCGAAGTCTCATAGCGATGTTTGGAACGGGACCGGACACCGGAGCCCGGGACATGCCTCCCGTCTCTCCTGCCCTCGGGCCAGATGGGCAACCGCGCCCAACTACTTGACCGGGACCCACGTGCGCCATGCGACGGGCCCCATCGCCAGTTGGGATGGATGCCATGGCCACCGCAGTGCTGGGGCAGTGGCCCGGGTGGGCCTGTCGACCCCGCGGCCACCACTGCAGGCCCGACCGGACAAGCGGCGGGGCCGATCCAGCGGCAGAGCCGGCAGTCGTCCGCGTGAGCGGCCCGGAATCGTCCTCGTGACGACCTGATAAGTGGACGGAAAATGGTGGGGCCGCTGAAGTCGGGAGCACAGCGCAGGGGCCGCTGAACTTGGTAAGGAAGAGGTCGCGGGTTCAATCCCCGCCCTGGGCTCGGGCCGGGCTTGGGCGAACCCGGTAGGCCGAAGTGCCCCTCTGGAGTCGGTCGGTCCCCAGCGCTACCATCGAGACTTCCAGGGTGCCGGTCGAGAGGTGCCAATGGGGGGGCGATGCTGGCAGGCGTGATGATCCTCTGGTACTCAGAGGTGGTGGCCTCTGTCCTGTTTGTCGCTGCGGACATTCGGCGCACCCCCGAGTCGCCTGTCTTGAAATGGGGCTTCGTGATCGTGACTCTGTTTTCGGGTCCCGTGGCAGCCCTGCTCTACGTCCTCTCCTGCCGCGAGCCGCTGCCTGGTACCCATGCTGCCTACGTGCGCGCCCGGTGGCGACAGGTGGTGGGGTCGACCATGCACTGCGTTGCAGGTGACGGGGTGGGCATCCTGGCCGCCGCGGCGGTGACCTCCCAGTTGGGCCTTCCGGCCTGGGCCGACCTCATGGCCGAGTACGGCCTCGGGTTCACGTTCGGGTGGACGGTCTTCCAAGCCCTGTTCATGCGCGCCATGGCTGGCGGCAACTACGGCCGCAGCCTGCGCGCCACCTTCCTGCCCGAACTGGTCTCCATGAACGGTGTCATGGCGGGCATGGCCGCAGTCACAGTGCCGTGGCATCAGGCGCTGGGCGGGACGGCCGGGCCGACAGATCCGGCCTTCTGGCTGGTGATGTCGATGGGACTTACCCTTGGGTCCGTGGCGACCTACCCGCTCAACTGGTGGCTGGTGTCGTCGGGCCTAAAGCACGGAATGTTGACGGTGAAGCCGGCGGGGGCCCCGGTACCTCTGGCCGCAGGCCTGGCGTTGGCCGGATCGGCTCTCTCTGCGGCGTCCCACCACCGGATCACCACGGTGCAAAGGCGCCACCAGATGCCCGCCGCAGGCGGACCCATGAACTCGACGCCCGGCCCCTCCGTGGCTCACGAGGGTCATGGGGACCGATCCCCCCAGTCCGAGCGGCCAGTCGGTGCGCTGGAGAAGGCTCAGATGATCTCGACCAGCGTGGTCGTCCTGGGCGTGGGAGTGGCTGTGGCCGGGACGATGGGATCACTTTGGGCCCACTGACAGGAGCGCCCAAGAGCGTGAGCCGCCCGCGGTCCCTTCTGAAGCTGCCAGTAGAGCGCCGCTCCCGTAGGGGCCGACCTGGTTCCTGGTCCGCCGGATTGACGACACGGATCGAGGCCCGGCTGATCAGCCGCCCGTCGCCACGGGGGCGATCCCGTGGGCGTTCAGTTTTTCTCTCAGGACGAGGCCGTGACTCGGAAGAAGAGAACGGTCTACTCAGACTAGCAACTGCTTCGTGGCGCGAAGGTGGCCAGAGCGGGGGCCGGAAAGCACCAGTGCAAGCTGCTTGAGGAAGCATTGCAGCATCACCTGGGGCTTGCGGCAGAGCCCGAATGTGCCTGGGTGCGCTGCACACTGGGTCAATGGTTCAAACTGCCGGAGCACACGGAAGTGGCCATAGGCGACAGGTCCTGCTGCTCGAGTGGTCGGCTGGGCCGCCACCCACCTACGTGGTGGCGGGCCGGTGACGGCCACACACTCGCTGGCCGCCTCAGGGTAACCTTCACCGTGAGTTGAGCGCTCCGAAGAGGACCGGCCGGTGATTTGTTCCAGCTGTGGGGCGGCGATCCTCCCTGACCAGGCGTTCTGCGATGAGTGCGGGTCGCCCACGACCCAGGGTTGTGCCAGCTGCGGCTTCGTCAACCGTCCCACCGCCAAGTTCTGCGCCAAGTGCGGCGCCCCGCTGGTAGGCACCGACCGCTTAGGGCAGACGCAGCTAGCCGCCCAAGGTCCGCGGCCGTCGGTGCCAGCCGTCGCGCTGCCGGTTGCCGCCGACGACGCGGTGGAGATCAGGGTTGTGTCGGTCCTGTTCGCCGACCTGGTCGGTTTCACCTCTCTGTCTGAGACGCGGGACCCCGAAGAGGTTCGCGAGCTCCTTAGCCGCTACTTCGACGTCTGCCGGGAGCTGGTGGAGCGCTACGGAGGCACCGTTGAGAAGTTCATCGGGGACGCCGTGATGGCGGTCTGGGGAGCCCCAGTCGCTCAGGAGGATGACGCGGAGCGAGCTGTTCGGGCAGCCCTCGACCTGGTCGCAGCCGTCGCCGACCTCAGGGAGGCGGTGGCTGCCCCGGCCCTGGCGGCGCGGGCCGGAGTGCTGACTGGCACGGCGGCGGTAACGCTCGGGGCCAGGGGCCAGGGGATGGTGGCGGGCGATTTGGTTAACACCGCGTCCAGGATCCAGACCCAGAGTCGACCGGGGCAGGTCCTGGTTGGGGAGTCCACAAAGCGGGCTACCGAGGCGGCGGTGGCCTACGAGGATGCCGGCACGCACCAGTTGAAGGGCAAGGCAGACCCGCTGCCGCTGTTCCGAGCGGTCCGGGTGGTGGCGGGGCGAGGAGGTCTGCTCAAGTCGGAGCGGCTAGAGGCTCCCTTCGTGGGTCGCGATCGGGAGCTGAGGCTTGTGAAGGAAGTGTTCCACGCCTGCACCGAGGACCGCCGAGCCCATTTGGTCCAGGTGACCGGGATTGCCGGCATCGGCAAGTCCAGGCTGGCCTGGGAGTTCTTCAAGTACATGGACGGGCTCCAGTCCGGCTACTTCTGGCATCGGGGACGCTGCCTGGCCTACGGAGAGGGAGTCACCTACTTCGCTTTGGCGGAGATGGTCCGGGGAAGGGCTGGCATCCTGGAGGCCGAGGAGCGGGACTCGGCGGTGCTCAAGCTGCAGGCGATGGTGGACCAGTTCGTCCCCAGCCTCGAGGATCGCCGCTTCGTGATGCCCCGGCTGGCCCATCTGATCGGGCTGGAGGACAGAGTCGCACCGGACAAGCAGGATCTGTTCGCCGCCTGGCGGCTCTTCTTCGAGCACCTGGCCGAAGACAGCCCGGTTTTGATGGTGTTCGAGGATATGCAGTGGGCCGATCCCTCGCTGCTGGAGTTCGTCACCTACCTCATGCAATGGTCGAGGGCCTATCCCCTTTTCGTAATCAGCTTGGTTCGCCCCGATTCGGTGGCCGCCGGACTGGCGGCGGCCACTCGCAACGCGACTTTGATCCACCTTGAGCCGCTCAGCCGTGAGGCCATGGACAAGCTTCTGCTGGGTCTGGTTCCAGGGCTTCCCCGGCCCCTGATCGAGCGCGTCCAGGAGCGCGCCGAGGGGATACCGCTGTACGCGGTGGAGACGGTGCGGATGCTGCTGGATCGGGGACTGCTGGTGGAGGATGGGGCCGCCTACCGGCCGGTCGGCCAGATCGAGACCCTGGAGGTTCCGGAGACGCTCCACGCCCTGATCGCGGCCCGCCTGGACGGCATGAGCCCCAGCGAGCGGCAGCTGGTGCAGGACGCCTCGGTCTTGGGCAAGACATTCAACCCCCAGGGCTTGGCGGTGATAGCCGGCCGGCCGGAGGCCGAGCTGGCGCCGATGCTGGCATCCCTTGTGGCCAAGGAAGTTCTCTCGGTCCAGGCCGACCCGCGATCTCCGGAGCGTGGGCAGTATGGGTTCCTTCAGGATCTGGTGCGCACCGTCGCTTACGAGACGTTGCCCAAGCGGGAGCGGCGGGGCAGGCACCTGGCGGCGGCCCGCTACCTGGAGGAGATGTGGCGCGCCGGGACCGACGAGATAGTTGAGGTGGTCGCCGCCCATTACCTCGAAGCTTGGCATCTGGACCCCGAGGCTGCCGATGCCGAGCAGATCAAGGGCAGGGCCCGGGCAATGCTGGTGCGGTCAGCCGAGAGGGCCGCTGCCCTGGCTGCCTCCGAGGAGGCGGGCTCCGCCTTCGAGCGGGCGGCCGACCTCACCGAATCGGACCTCGAAAGAGCAGCTCTCATGGAGCGGGCAGGGCAGATGGCGGAGGTGCGAGGGAGGCCGGAGGCAGCCACAGCGCGCTACGAAGAGGCTGCCAGCCTCTTCGAAAGCGCCGGCGAGGCGCGCCGCTCGGCCCGGGTGCAGGCTCATCTGGCAGATGTGGAGTCTGTCCGGGGACACACTGAGAGGGCCATCGAGCGCATGAGAGCTGCCTACTCTGGACTGACCGGTGACGTGCCGGACCCCGAGCTGGCGGTGGTGGTGGCGCAGCTGGGTCGCTTCCTGGCGCTGGCGGGACGGTACGAGGAGGCGGCACCATTGCTCGAAGAGGCGCTCGAGCTGGCAGAGCATCTGGAGCTGAGCGAAGTCTATTCGCAGGCGCTGAGCAGTAAGTCGATCGTGCTGAACCGCAGCGATCGGTTGGATGAGTCCGGCACGCTCTTGCGGCGGGCTCTTGAGGTGGCGCTCGAACATGGCCTTGTTCCGGCCGCGATGCGTGCCTATAACAACCTCCTAGTTGTGTTGGAGGCTCAGGACCGGTTCGCCGAGATGGCTGATATCTGCTCCCAGCAACTTGAGCTGGCGCGGCGGGTCGGCGACCGATCGTGGGAGTTGCAGGGGCTGGGCGGCGAAGGCGGTGTGTTCATCATGCTGGGAAGGTGGGATGAGGCCAGGTCAGCCATCGACGAGTTGCAGGCGGCCGAGGAGGTGGCGAGCCTGGAGATCGCCGGTAAATCTGCCCTGGAGATGACCACCCTTAGAGTCCACCAGGGGGATGTCCCGGAGGCCAGGGAGTTGCTGGACTCGCTGTCTTGGGCGGGGGAGTCGGAGGACTGGCAGACGAGGGCGCTCCATTCACTGTCCAAAGCCGAGGTGCTGCGGGCGGAGGGCCGTCCGGCGGAGGCCCTAGCAGCAGCCGAGGAGGTGCTGGCGGCCAGAGCGGAGTTCGGGGCCGGGTTGCGCAGTGGGTTTCTCAAGGACGCTTTGGTCCAGGCGGGGGAAGCAGCCCTGGATCTGGGTAACCACGAGCGGGTCCAAGAGGTGCTCGCGACGGTGGGGGCCGCTATGCCGGGCCAGGTCAGTCCCTGGCTCAGGGCTCAGGTGGCCCGTCTCACGGCCCGTCTGGCCGCCGCAACTGGTGATTCCGAGTCGGTCGAGCCGGGATTCGAAGCTGCCGAGTCTGGGTTCCGGGAGCTGCAGACGCCGTTCTTCCTTGCAGTCGCTCTCACCGAGCACAGTGAGTGGCTGGCCTCCAGGGGGCGCAAGGATCAGTCGATGTCACTGCAGGCCGAGGCTCGGGAGATATTTGAACGCTTGGGGGCCCGCCCCTGGCTGGACCGGCTGGGGGCGGTTGCCAGTCGGGCCAGCGTGCCGGCCTGACGCTGTGCACCGCGGGGACGACGTTTGCGCGCACAAGTCAGTCTCGGGACTCAGACTCTGTCGTCGCCAGAGGAGGTTATTGGCCGTGGCTCCCGTCCGGCTTGTGCTGTACCGGCCCAGCTTTCCTGGACAACCGGGGCAGTGCCATCTTGTTCCAGAGCCCGACCTCGCCCGTCTCTATCGCACCTGTTTAGGTGTTCGGTGGGCTGGGAAGCCCGGTTCTGGGGGCCGTGGCGAACGACCGGAATCGCCGGGTGACGACGTCATGTTGGTGCGCACCCAGCCCGACCGAGCGCCGAGTCGGCAACCAGTCGGGGTAGCGCGCAATTCGCCATTCCCGGCCCGGAGGAGGTAGAGGGTTCAACTCCCGTCGCGGGGCCCCCTAGATCTCGGGGCCAAATCCTGTTATCAGCACCGCCAGCGCTAAGGCACGGTATAGGCAACAAGCTGAGGCTTCCCCCGGGGCTTCGTCTTAGAGGTCGCCGGTGCTCCGATGGGAACCAGCACCGTGTTACCGGCGATGGCGATCGGGGCGTTGGTCGGGGCCGGCAGCTGCCGCCGGTACACGATGGCGCCTGTCGCTCGATCGAGCGCAAGGAGGGTACCGTTGAAAAGGGTGGTGAAGACCAGGTTGCCCGCCACCGTGGCCGCGCCCAGGGGCAGCCCCGTCACCTTGGTATCCCACTCGACCTGGCCAGTCGAGACGCTCAGTGCCTCGATCTCGCCGGACTCCGGACCGTCAGGGACACCCAGTACCGTACTCAGGGACTTCATCCGGAACGGGAGGTCAATGGTCACCACGTAGACGCTGTCCCCGGCGAGTGCCATGTTGCTGAGCATCCCTCCCAGCGCTCCGGGAAGGTAGGTGTAGGGGGCCTTCAACTTGCTCCGGTGCTCCAGCGCCTGTACGGAGTCGGTGTCGTGGCCGTTGTGAGCTCCAACCGCTGTCTTCCATAGGAGCGCGCCGGTCTCGGCGTTCATGGCGTAGACGAATCCCAGCTTGCCGCCCCCGATTACGGCCGGGGTGCCGTTGACCTGGGCCGCGATCGGGGACGCCTGCATGTCGTGGTCATAGAAGTCGTCCGGCGCCCCCTGGTAGTACCAGCGCAGCCGGCCCGTGGCGGCCGAGAGGTTGACGTCGCTGTTGGTGTAGAGGTCCTTTGACGGGTACTTGATCGCCAACGCGGCGGTCTGGTACGGGTTGCCGATGCCGTAGGTTACCGAACCATCCGTCCCGACCAGGGGTGTCTCCCAAGCCCCCCCGGAGCCCGCGCCGAGCTTCTTTACACCCGTTTCTGGCCCCGACACCGTGTTGAACTTCCAGAGCAACTTGCCTGTCGACGCGTTCAGGGCGAGAAGCACCCCACCCCCGGGACCAGAGCCGTATTGGCTGGCTAGATAGACGCGACCATCGGCCACCTGGGGCTGGATGCCAAAGGTGCCCTGACCCCGCTTGAGAAGGCGGCGGTCGACCCAGATCCTCCGTCCCGTTACGGCATTGAGGGCGAAAACGGTGGTGGGGGAAGCCCCAAAGACGGTCCCCTGGGCGACCGCGACGCCGTTCGGTCCGGGTCCACTCAGAAGCGGTTCGTTCAACCGATACTCCCACCGCAACTTCCCGGTTCCGAGCTCGAGCGCGTAGACGTTTGACTCCTGGTCCTGGATGTACACCAGGCCGTTCGCCACGATCGGCACCGACGTCATGGAGCCGGCCCCGAGGACGTTGGTCGCACTCTTGCCGGTGAGCCGGAAGCTCCACGCTTCCTTCAATTCAGACACGTTCGCAGACGAGATCACAGCCCCTGTCGCGTCTCGGGTGTTGGCGAGGTCTCCGTTGGGATACAGCCACGATCCAGATGGCACCGGGGCGCGCGGAGAGGCCGCCACAGCCACCCCGGGAACAAGCAGGGCCATGCCGAGGAGCACGACTGTGACCCGGAGGGCGGAGAGGGGATGGCCCACCCCTCTCCGCGGCGCAAGGCGCCTGCGCGTCCAGCTGGTCGTCCTGGGGACCGCGGGCTCTCGGCTCATAGCGCTCTCCTCTCTGGGAACAGCCAGCCACCCCATGGCGGGACCGTCGCGTCCGCCTGAGCTCCCCAGGCTAGCGCATACCCAGGTCGCAGCACGCACCAAGGGGTGCGTGGAGTTCGAGGGCGGCCATCGAAAGCCACCTGAGCGACCTGTCTCTCGAGGTCCGAGGAGAGGGAGGTGAGGTGTGCAGCGCATGGGTGGACGCCTGGCATCAGGAACGGCGCGGGTTCCATCCCCGTTCCGTGCTCGGTCCGAGCCAATCCCTCCAGCGGCTGAGGGCGCTGGAGGTCTGCTTGGGGCCATGGCCCCCTACAGATATGGTGTTGATAAGCGCCTCATGAAGGGGCACACGCCGGGCCGGCAGACCCGGAGATCCCGTGCTTTGCGTGTACGCCTTGATATATTATGCGACCGACGGTCGGTCGGTCATTGAGGTCCCATCTTGGCGCGGACGGTGAACCCAGAGGCACGCGCGGTCCGCCGGGATGCCTTCATCCAGTCCGGACTGCGCCTCATCCAGACCAAGGGCTACGAGCTGATGAGCGTGCAGGACGTCCTGGACGATCTACACGCCTCGAGGGGGGCCTTCTACCACTACTTCCCCTCGAAGCGGGCCCTGCTCGAGGCCGTGGTCGACCACGTCGTCGTCACCGCGCTGGGGACCGTGGCACCCATCACGGCTGAGCCGGGAATGTCGGCCATTTCAAAGTTGAAGGGCATATTCACTGGGATCGCCGGGTGGAAGGAGGACCGCCGACCCTTGATGCTGGCGCTGCTGCGGGTCTGGCACTCAGACGACAACGTGCTCACCCGGGACAAGCTGCGCGGCCGGCTCATGGCTTCACTCGTTCCGATGCTGGCGGAGATCGTCGCGCAAGGAGTAGCGGAGGGCACGATGTCGGCTGGCTCCCCGGACGGTGCGGCCCGGGCCTTGGTCTCACTTCTCCTTGGAGCCCAGGAAGCGGCCGTCGAACTCTTCTTAGCCGGCCGGGAGGACGAGGTGCCCTTCCGGGCCGTGTTGGAGGTGGCGGCGGGGTACACGGAGGCCATGGAGCGAGTCCTGGGGCTCCCGCCTGGGTCCCTGAATTTGTTCAGCGAGAAGAGGGTCAGGCCCTGGTTCGACGCAGGCGTGGACAAGGCTCCCGATGCGTTTGATGAGGTGGCTGAGCATGGCTTTCGCGATCCGAACTGAGGGGCTCTCCAAGGACTATGGACATGGGCGCGGACTCTTTGACCTCGACCTGGAGGTGTCGGTCGGAGGGGTCTTCGGCTATTTAGGGCCCAACGGCGCCGGGAAGACCACCACCATCAGGCTCCTCATGGACATGGTTAGGCCCACCCGGGGCCGCGCCGAGATCTTCTCGACCGACTGCCAGGCCACCCCTGTCCAGGTGAAGCGGATGGTGGGCTACCTGCCCGGTGAGATGCCTCAGTGGGGAGGACTGCGCGGCCGCGATGTGGTGGCCTACGTGGGCGGGCTCCGGGGCGGGCTCGACGAGCAGCGCGTTGGCGACCTGGTGGAGCGGCTGGACCTGGACCTGGGTCGGCGCTACCGCGAGTACTCATCGGGAAACAAGCGCAAGCTCGGGCTGGTGCTGGCCTTCATGAGTCGATCGCCACTCCTGATCCTCGATGAGCCCACCACCGGCCTGGACCCACTCATCCAGCAGGAGTTCTATCGCCTGGTCGAGGAGGAGGCGGCCGGTGGAGGCACCGTCTTCCTCTCGTCGCACGTGCTGTCCGAGGTCGAGCGCGTCTGCGAGCGCGTGGCCATCCTCCGGTCCGGCCACCTGGTCCAGGTCGCTCGCCTCGACGAGCTGCACAATCTCCGCTACCGCCGCCTGGAGGCTGACCTGGGCAAGGAGATCGCCCTGGAGGCGGTGCGCGCTCTACCTGGCGTGGAG
>JAKAVU010000009.1 GCA_021817185.1 bacterium | reverse complement strand
CCGGCAGGAGCGGCAGCGCACCGCCCGAATCGACCAGGCTCTGGCGGTTGCGCGAACCCGCCTTCCCGCGGCGCGGCTGGCGCGGCTGGAGCAACAGCTCGCGGCCCTGGATGGGGACGGCGGCCCGGAGGAGCGGGTGACCATGGTCGAGGCGGCGGTCCTGGATTGGGAACGGCTGAACCAGACCCGTCAGGCCAGGGAGGCCGAGCGTCTCGCCGACCGGGCACACCTGCCGATCCGCCCGCGGCACACGGAGACCTCGCGGAGCCGACGGGCCCGCCGAGATCAGGCCCGCATCGTCGAACTGGCCAGGAGCTTCGCCCTTGGTGATGCGGCCGCGGTGGGTGCCGGCAACCAGGCTGGGGAGTTGTCAGCCCCCGATCAGTGACGGGAGGTTTCCATCTCCAGCGCCTCGCCCTCCTCGGCCTCGATGGTGACCCAGTCAGGCTGGCCCAACAGGCGGCTCACCTCGACCATGATCCGTCCCTGGGCGTCGAAGACGGCGTCCTGCACCCTGTCGATGCTGGGGCGGCTGGAGGCGACCACGGAGGCGAGATCGGGGTCGACCCGGGCCACCTCGGCGTGGCGCAGTTCCTCGGTGATGGCCGGCGGAACGACCCTCCGCTCCCGGATCCGAGCGTCCTCGAGGTCTGCCAGCACCCTGTCCAGGTGCTCCAGGTGGGAGCGGTACTTGCGCAGCGTCCTGGTCCGGGCCAGCCCTTCGTGCTGGCGCCGCAGGATGTCGCGACGGGTGACTCGATACCGATTGTCTCGCTCAGTTGTCATCATGTTGGGGGATCCTCAGGCGCGTGAACTGCTTCGCCACCGATTATTCGGTCCGCCCATGGAGCTTGGGCACACCCTGTTGCAACGGCGCCGGGCGCAACCGGGTTACCCGGTGCTCCCCATCACCTGGCAGCTCCGCGAGCCGCGGCTGCGCTGGTTTCGATTATAGCCCAAAATCTGCCTGAATCAACCAACAATTTTGCGGCCGAGGCCGAGCTGGGCGGCGCGGCTGGCGTACCGTGGACGAAATTTGCGCAAAACCCGGACAATCCGACTCCCTTGTCCGGTCCCCGAGCGCTCCGCGGGCCGATCCGAGCCCGGTCGCGGCCCCGAGGACCGCGGTGTCGGTCTCTGTAAACTGGGGGAATGCCCACCAACTCCAAAGCCCCCTCGACTGCTCGCAGCCGCTCGCGCCGGCGCACGCCCGACCCTTTGCCATTCGGACTGACCGCCCAGGAGTGCCGGGAGATGTACCGCAAGATGGTGCTGATCCGGCATTTCGAAGACCATGCCGCCGAGGCCTACGCCCAGGCCAAGGTGGGGGGCTTTTTGCATCTGTACATCGGGGAGGAGGCGGTGGCGGTGGGAGCGTTGGCGGCGGCCCGCCCGGACGACCACGTGCTGGGTCACTACCGCGACCACGGCTACGCCCTGGCGCGCGGCTGTGACCCCAAGGCCTGCATGGCGGAGCTGTTTGGGCGCGAGACCGGACTGTGCCACGGCCGGGGCGGCTCGATGCACCTGGCGGAGGCTTCGCGGCACTTCTGGGGAGGTTACGCCATCGTCGGCTCCCACATCCCGATCGGGGCGGGCATGGCCTACGCGATGCAGTACCAGCAGCGCGAGCAGGTGGTGCTGGACTTCTTTGGGGATGGCGCGACCGGCAACGGGATCTTCCATGAGGGGCTCAACATGGCGGCCCTCTGGAATCTGCCCGTGGTCTTCATCTGCGAGAACAATCTCTATGGAATGGGCGCCACCTTGGCCGAGGAATCTCCGGTCAAGGACATGATCATCAAGGCCGAGGGCTACACCATGCCGTCGGTCCAGTGCGACGGCATGGACGTGCTCTCGGTGTACGAGGCGGTCCGGCAGGCAGCCGACCACTGCCGCAGTGGCAAGGGCCCGTTTTTCGTGGAGGCTTTGACCTACCGTTTTCGCGGCCACTCCATGGCCGACCCCGAGTTGTACCGTGACAAGGAGGAGGTGCGGCGCTGGCGCGAGCTGGATCCCATCCCTCGGTTCGGCCAGTTTCTGGTGGAACACCGCGTCTCCAGCGAACAGGAGCTGGCGCAGGTGATCGAGGATGCCGAAGCGGAGATGCTGGAGGTGGTGCGGTTCGCCGACGAGTCGCCGTGGCCGGACCCCTCCACCATCGACCGGTGGATCTACGCCAAGCCGCTGGACGGATCGGCGGATGACACGGCCGCGGCGCCGCTGCCGGCCGAGTCCGCCCCCGGCGTCGGGTTGGGAGCCTGAGAGTGGCCGAGCTCACCTACCGAGAGGCGGTCCGCAGTGCGATGCGTGAGGAGATGCACCGGGATCCCAGGGTCATTCTGATGGGGGAGAGCATCACCGGCTACGGTGGCTCGTACGCCGTGACCAAGGGTCTGGTGGAGGAGTTTGGCCCCCAGCGGGTCATGGAGACCCCGATCGCGGAGGCCGGCATCGTCGGATTCGCGGTGGGCGCGGCGATGGGCGGCCTGATTCCGGTGGCCGAGCTCATGACGGTCAACTTCGCACTGCTGGCACTGGATCAGATCGTCAACAGCGCGGCGAAGTTCCACTACATGTTCGGGGGGCAGTTCTCCGTCCCTCTGGTGGTGCGGACGGTCTCCGGCTTCGGTCAGCTGGGGCCGACCCACTCCCAGACGTTTGAGGGCTGGTTCGCCTCGGTGCCGGGCCTCAAGGTAGTGATGCCGGCGACGCCGGCCGACGCCAAGGGACTCCTGCTGGCCGCGATGCGTGACCCCGACCCGGTGATCTTCATCGAGCACAGCCTGCTGTACAGCACCCGGGGCGAGGTCCCAGCCGATGTCGACGCTGGCGTCGAGGTGCCAATCGGCAAGGCCCGGACGGCGCGGGAGGGGACCGACGTCACCCTGGTCGGCTACTCGCGGATGCTACTGCAGGCGATGCATGCCGCCGAGGTCCTGGAGCGGGAGGACGGGATCTCCTGCGAGGTGATTGATCTGCGCACCCTGCGCCCGCTCGACTACCCCGCCATGGTCGCTTCGGTGCGGCGCACCCACCGCCTGGTCCTGTGTGGCGAGGACTGGCGGACCGGGGGTTTCGGGGCCAGCCTTTTGGCGGAGATGCAGGATCGCTGCTTTGACGATCTGGACGCGCCGGTGCAGCGGGTCGCGATGCGGGACGTCCCGCTGCCCTATTCGCGCCAGCTCGAACGGTCTTTGATCCCCGCCAGTCAGCAGATAGTGGACGCGGTGAGGCGCCTCAGCTGATGGCTTACCGCGTCACCATGCCCCAGATGGGCTACGACATGACCGAGGGGACGATCAATCGCTGGCTGGTGGAGGAGGGGTCCCGGGTCGAGCGCGGGGATGTCATCGCTTCCATCGCCACCGAGAAGGCCGACATCGACATCGAGGCCTATGCGAGTGGGGTGATGCGCAAGATCATCGCCCAACCCGGGGCCAAGGTTCCGGTCGGGGGTGAGATCGCGATCATCGCCGAGGCCGATGAGGACATCAGCCAGGAGCTCGCAGCCCCCCAGGGGGCGGCGCCCGAGGCCCCGGAGCCGGCACCGGCCACCGCGCCTTTGGCAGAGAGCGGGTCACCGGCTCCGGCTGAGCAGGTGCCGGCCAGCCCGGTGCCCGCGCCCGCCGAGTCCGTACCCCTGCCGGACTGGACCCAGCACCTGAGCCCCGCCGAGACGGCCGGCGCAGAGCCCGAGGCCGGGGTCCGGGTCAAGGCCAGCCCCCTGGCGCGCCGCCGCGCCCGCGAGCTGGGCATCGATCTCAGCCGGGTGAGGGGCAACGGACCGGAGGGCAGGATCACCGCAGAGGATGTGGAGGCGGTCGCCCGCTCGGGCGGGGTAGCGGTGGTGGCCAGCGCCCCCCCAGGCTCGCTGGCGATGGCCGATCCCACCGATCCCAGCCAGGTGGTGAAGGTGAGCCGGATGCGGGAGGCGATCGCCCGGCGCATGTCCGAGGCCAACAGCACCATCCCGCACTTCTACCTCAGCACCAAGGTGGACATGGACCGCTTGGTCCGGCTGCGGCAGGAGCTCAACGCGCTCAACGATCCGGGAACCCCGCGCTTCTCGGTGACGGACTTCATCATCCGGGCGATGGCGCTCACTCTGCAGCGCTACCCCCAGCTGAATGCCGCCTACATCGGAGGGGAGCTGCGCCAGTTCTTCTCCAGCAACATCGCTTTGGCGGTCGCGGTCCCCGACGGGCTGGTGGCTCCGACCCTGCGAGCCTGCGAATCACTCTCCTTTGCGGAGCTGGCCCGCCGGGCCCACGACCTCGCCGAGCGCGCCAAGAGCAATCGTCTGCGCCCGGAGGAGATGGCCGGGGCCCACACCGCGATCAGCAACCTCGGCATGTTCGGGGTCAGCCAATTTGCGGCCATCGTGACCCCGGGGCAGGGGAGCGTCCTGGCGGTGGGCGAGGTGACCGAGCAACCGGTGGTGCACGACGGCGAGCTCGCCGTCGGCCGGGTGATGGAGATGACCCTTTCCATCGACCACCGGGTCACCGACGGGGCCCAGGGCGCGGAGGCGCTCGGCTACCTCCGCTGGTGCCTGGAGCATCCCACAGCCTGTCTCATCTGAGCGCTGCCGCATCAGCGCGAGCCGAACTTGAGGGAGTTGCAATGAAGGATCTGGCGATCATCGGCTCGGGCCCCGGAGGTTACGTGGCGGCGATCCGGGCGGCGCAGCTGGGCATGGCGGTGACCCTGATCGAGGAGCAGGAGACGCTGGGGGGAATCTGCCTCAATTGGGGTTGCATCCCCTCCAAGGCGCTGCTGCGAAACGCCGAGGTGCTCCGCCTGATCCAGGAGGCTGACCATTTCGGCATCGAGACCGGCCAGGTGCGCTCCGACTTCGGCCAGGCGATCTCCCGGAGCCGGGAGGTGGTGACGAGGCTGGTGAACGGGGTCGCGTTCTTAATGCGCAAGAACGGCGTGGAGGTGGTCCGGGGGCGGGGTCGCCTCCTGTCGGAGCAGACGATCGAGATCCAGCCCTCGGGCCAGACCGTGGCCGCCTCCCAGATCGTCATCGCGACCGGGGCGCGCCCCAAGGTGTTGCCGGGGCTGGTGCCGGATGGCCGCACCACCTTCACCTACCGGGAGGCGCTGGAGCTGCGCCAGCTCCCCAAGAGCTGCGCGATCGTGGGGGGCGGCGCCATTGGGGCGGAGTTCGCCTATGTCTACTCCTCCTACGGAGTCCAGGTCACAATCGTCGAGGCTTTGCCGCGACTGCTTCCCCAAGAGGATGAGGACGTCTCGAAGGAGGTCACCCGGCAGTTCGAGCGCAAGGGCATTGGCGTCAAGACCGGCAGCCTCATCCAGCGGGCGGCGCGAGGTGGCGCCGGTTGGCAGTTGAGCCTGGAGAGCGGGGAGGTGGTGGAGGCGGAGATGGTCCTCACCGCCACCGGGGTCCAGGCGAACGTAGAGAACCTGGGACTCGAGGAGCTGGGCGTCAGGGTGGAAGGTGGGGTGATCAAGGTGGACCAGCACCTGCGCACCAACGTGCCCGGAGTCTTCGCCATCGGAGATGTGACCGGACCGCCGCTGCTGGCCCACGCCGCCAGCGCCGAGGGCGTGATCGCGGTGGAGACGGCGGCCGGGCGCGAGGTCGAGCCACTGGACCATGACCTGGTCCCGCGCTGCACCTACTGCCAGCCGCAGGTGGCGTCGACCGGGCTCACTGAGCAACAGGCCAAGGAGCGGGGCTACCAGGTCAGGGTCGGCAAGTTCCCCTTCTCGGCGAGCGGCAAGGCGATCGCGATGGGAGACACCACCGGTTTCGTGAAGACCGTCGTGGACAGCGCCACCGGAAGGCTGCTGGGGACCCACGCCGTGGGAGCGGAGGTCACCGAGCTCCTGCCCGAGATGGTGATGGCTGCCTGGTCCGGTGTGCGTGCCGACCAGTTCGAGGCTCTGGTGCACGCGCACCCCACCCTCAGCGAGGCGCTCAAGGAGGCGGCGCTCGCGGCGGATGGCCAGGCGATCCACATCTGACTTGGGCGGCTGGTTCAGATTCCGGTGATCCGGACTCCGGTCCTGGCCCGGTGGATGCGGTTCAGGGTCAGCAGGAGCGGGGTGATGCCCTCACAGGCGGCGGCGCTCGCCAACCCCCCTGCCAGGACCGGCCTCAAACCTGGGATCTCGGCCACGAGCGCAGCCACCTGATCGCAGGCGGGGCGGTCGTCGCCACAGATGAGGACATCCTCGTCCAGGGGGCGTTGAAGTCTCAGCAGCTGGCCGGCGGCCACGGTGTGGAGGGCCCCCACCACTCGGGCACCGGGGCACGCCGCCTGGACCCTCTGCGCGGCCGATCCCTCGGGCGGATGGATGGCGGTCGGCATCCCGTCCTCGAACTCCATGGGGACCGCGGTGGAGACGAGCACCTTGGAGCCGTCCAGCCCCGTCAGTTCCGCGAGCTGGGACCCCAGCGCCGCGTAGGGGACGGCCATCACGACCAGGTCGGCGGCGTCCACCGCCTGCTGGTTCCCCATCCCCACGATCGGGGCCGACCCCGGTGGCAGGGTGGCCATCAGCTCGGCCGCACAATCCTCGGCGCGGACCAGGCTGCGAGACCCGAGCCAGACCCGGACCCCCGCCGCCGCCCATCGGGCCGCGAGCCCGCGTCCCATGGGGCCGGTGCCGCCCACCACCGCCACCGCGGCCGGGCTTGACGCTGCCATCGCTGATCCTCCAGATGTGGGCATGATCGGTATCCCGGCCCCTTGTCTACGATAGAGACCGTGAACCAGGCCGCCGCGACCTCAACCGACAGTGCGTCGGTGCCCGTCGCGCCACAGGCGGCTGGCCCCGGCCGTACCTGGGCCATCGCTCCGGGGCTTTCCGCACGACTATATTCTCGGGTCGAGCTCGCGCCCCTTCAGACGGCGTATCAGGCCGGCGGGGGCACCGGAGAAATCGGCGAACTGGCGCCGGCCGTCATGCTGCTGCGAGAGGTCGGCTGCGAGCTGCCTCGCCCCTGGGCCCGCCTCGACGACCTGCGTCTGGAGTCAAGAGGTGTGCTGTGGGCGCTGCGGGTTCGCCACCGGGTGGGCTGGGAGCTCGACGCCGGGCCCGGGGTCGCCCTGCTCCAGGCGGTGGCAGGGGACGATCGTGCTCAGGGCGGGCCCTCCGCGGCGGCGGTGGTGCTACAGGTTCCCGCCGCCTGGGATGAGGTTCTGGGCGGGACCGGCTCCTCTCCCGCATGAGCATGACCGCCAGCGGCGCTCCGTTTCGGCTGCCGAGTTGGTCCGCGGTCGTCGGCCAGCCTCGGATGAAGCTCGCGCTGCTGCTGGCCGCCATCGACCCCGCCATCGGGGGCGTCCTGATCCGGGGTGAGCGGGGGACCGCCAAGTCCACCCTCGCCAGGGCCCTGGCCGGGGTGCTCCCGCCCCGCCGGGTGGTAGAGGGCTGCGCCTACTCGTGCGACCCGGAGGATCCCTGGCGCTGCCCCGACTGTCGGGCCCGGCTCGCCGAGGACGGTCGCCTGCCCTTCAGGGAGGTGCCCACCCAGGTGGTGGAGCTGCCTCTGGGCGCCTCCGAGGACCGAGTCGTGGGAAGCCTAGACCTGGAGGCCGCGGTGCGCGAGGGGCGCCGGGTCTTCCAGCCTGGGCTGCTGGCGGAGGCCAACGGACAGGTGCTCTACGTCGACGAGGTGAATCTGCTGGACCACCATCTGGTGGACGTGCTGCTCGATGCGGCCGCCATGGGGGTGAATGTGGT
Source organism: bacterium (assembly GCA_021817185.1). The sequence continues at coordinate 13,542 of JAKAVU010000009.1, read as the reverse complement.
GGAGCGCGAGGGGATATCGGTGGCGCATCCTTCCCACTTTGTCCTGATTGGCACCATGAACCCTGAAGAGGGAGATCTGCGCCCGCAGCTGCTGGATCGCTTCGGTCTCTGCGTTGACGTGGAGGGGCTGCGGGATCCGGCGCAGCGGGTCCTGGTGATGCAGGCCAGCGATCTCGATGACGCGCGCGAGCGGGACCGCGACGCCGCGTTGGCCAAGGAGCTGCGCCGCGCCCGGGCTCTGCTGGGACAGGTGGTCGTGCCACCTCAGCTGGTGCGGACGGCGGCCGCGATCGCGCTCGACCAGCAGGTGGTCGGTCACCGCGCGGACCTCGTCCTCTACCGAGCGGCGCGGGCGCGCCGGGCGCTGCGGATGGCCCAGGGTGACGGGGACGAAGACCCGACCGTGAGCCTGCAGGACCTGCTGGAGGTTTCCGATCTGGTCCTGGTGCACCGGCGGCGCTCCAGTGGCAGTGGCGGCATCCCCGCCCAGGCCGGCGAGTCCGCGGACTCCTCGGAGCCGGCCGAGTCCGGGTCTCTTGCCGAGGCTTCGGACGAGTCCATGGCCGCAGCCGGAGCCGATGAGGTGGGAGATCAGGATGAGGGATCCGCCTCCGAAGCCGTCAGCTCCAGCGTCGGCGCCGATCAGGAGGGGGGGGCGAGCACGGGCAGCCCGGGACCGGGGCGGGACACGGAGGTCGAGGTGGCCGATGCCGCGCCCAGCGGCCGGATCCAACTCCCGCGCGAGCGGTTGCGGCGGCACGGCAGCGGAAGGCGCAGCCAGACCGCTTCCCGCGACCATCGTGGGCGCTATGTGGGGGCCACGGTGGTGGAGAAGACCACGGATCTGGCTCTGGACGCCACCCTCAGAGCGGCCGCGCCCCACCAGCGCAGCCGTCGCAGTCAGCACGCCAAGCCACCCGAGCTGGCGATCAGCCTCGAGCGGCGTGACCTGCGTCAGAAGATCCGCCAGCGGAGGATCGGCAATCTGATCGTCTTCTTGGTGGATGCGTCCGCCAGCATGGACGCCGAACAGCGCATGGACGCCACCAGGTCCGCCATCCTGGCCCTCCTCAAGGACGCCTACGTCCGTCGGGACCGGGTCGCCATGATCTCGTTTTCTGGGCGGGTCGCCCGCACGGTGCTGCGCCCGACCGCCAGCGTCGATCTGGCGGAACGCCAGCTCAGCCGGCTGGCGGTGGGGGGAACCACACCCCTCACCCAGGGGCTGGTGGCCGCACTGGAGATGATCCGCAGCGAGCGCATGCGCGACCCGGAGGTGCTGCCGCTGCTGGTCCTGATCAGTGATGGTCGCGGGAACATCAGCATGCGTGGCGAGGAGCCTTTGGTGGAGGCTCAGCAGGCCGCTGCCCAGGTGCGGCGCGAGCAGATCCGGGCCCTGGTGATCGACTCCTCCCGTGACCACCTCTCGCCCTCGTCCCCGCTGCCCATGCCGGCCGCCCCGGGCGGGGCCCGCCTGGCGGGATATGCCTTCAACGCCTGTGCCGACCTGGCGGAGCGGATGGGAGCGCAGTATTTCGGGCTCTTCGACGTCTCCGAGCAGGGGATCCTGCGGCCGGTGGCCGAGGCCCTGCGGCGATCCGGGTGAGCGCGAGGCCGGCCTGCCGGGCTCTGCGACAATCACTCTTATGAGCGAGTACCGGCAGGTGTATCCCTTCACCGCCCTGGTGGGGCAGGACCAGATGCGCCTGGCGCTGGAGCTGAACGCGGTCAACCCCGCCATCGGGGGGGTCCTGATCCGAGGCGAGAAGGGGACGGCCAAGTCGACGGCGGTGCGGGCGCTCGCGCGGCTGCTCCCGGAGCTGAAGGTGGTCAAGGGCTGCCACTACTCCTGCGACCCCGAGTCGGATCGACTCTGTCAGGATTGCCAGGCCCGGCTCGGGTCCGGCGAGAACCCGCTGCCCTGGGAGACGCGGCGGATGCGGGTGGTGGAGCTGCCGATCAACGCCTCCGAGGACCGGGTGGTGGGCAGCATCGACCTGGAGGCCGCCATCAGGTCGGGCGAGCGTCGCTTCGAGCCCGGGGTGCTGGCGGAGGCCAATCGCCAGATCCTGTACGTGGACGAGGTCAACCTCCTGGATGATCACATCGTCGACGTGCTCCTCGACGCGGCCGCGATGGGGGTGAACGTGGTGGAGCGCGAAGGGATCTCGGTGTGGCACCCGGCCCGGTTCATCCTGGTCGGCACCATGAACCCCGAGGAGGGGGACCTGCGTCCCCAGCTGCTGGACCGTTTCGGCCTCTGCGTTGACGTTCGCGGGATCACGGACGTGCGGGAGCGAGTCGAGATCGTTTTGCGCCGCGAGCAGTTCGAGGCGGACCCGGAGCAGTTCATCGCCGACTACGCGGAGCAGGAGGATGCGGAGCGCGACCGCATCCGGCGGGCGATCGCGGGGCTGGAGCAGGTCGAGGTCGCTCGCGAGGTCCTGGAGGGGATTGCCCGGCTCGCGATCGCGCTTGAGGTCGACGGCCACCGTGCCGACCTGGTCGCGCGCAAGGCGGCCCAGGCGCTGTCCGCCATGGAGGGTCGTCCGAGGGCCGGCGCCGCCGAGGTCGCGGCGGTGGCACCCATGGTCATGGCGCATCGGATCCGGAGCCAGCCCGGGCAGCGGCCCCACGACGTGGCCGAGGTGGCGAGCAGGATCCTGGGGGAGGCCTGACCGTGACGGCCCGGTCACGAACGCCGGTTGGTCAGGTCACGGGACGGTCACCGATGGGTGAACGTCAGCTGGGGGATGCTAGGTTGGCCCAACCGGCCGTGGCGCGGGGGCCGTCCTCCCACTTCGGTGGGACCTCCGCCACGGCCGGCTTGGTTGCGCGATATCGGGGCCGAGATGGCCGACCCTGATCTCTCCGATCTGCTGCCCAAGGTTCCCTTTGAGGAGCTGATCATGCGCGCGGCGCTGGGCCTTCCGGGGCAGCCCCCGGTCGAGGTGGGGCTTCGCCAACCCCGATTCGGGGAGGCCACGGGCCGTCCCTGGAGCAACCGCCAGATGGCGCTCCGGCGGGCCCTGGGAGGGGTTATGTACCCGGCGGACCGTGACCAGCTCCTGGCCCAGACCGAGCGCTGGTTGCGGGATCATCCGGCAGTGCGGCACGATCTTGAGCGGCTGCCCGAGCGCGTTTACGGCGGGGAGATGGACGTTCTCAGCACCCTGGAGGCGGAGTTGGCGGATGGCCCGGGTCACTCCACCGGATCGGGGAATCCGGCAGGCAGCGGGGAGAACCAGTAGCCGGCATCCGCCGGGCTGAAGTCGACCGCGGTCAAACCCCTTCGAAAGCCCTCCTCCAGACTCCGGCGCAGAGCTCTGTACGAGGGCCACATATCCTCCGGAGCGGTCGGCCCGAGGAGGGCGGGCGGGACCGGCGCCAGCATCACGGGGTGCCGGCGCACTCCGGCGATCGCGCGCGCTCGGCCCTGGTCCAGGTGCCATTCGACCACCAGCCGGTCGGAGGGCCGCCCCTGGTTGAGAGGGTCGGTGCGGGTCCCGTAGTAATCGCGATGAAACCGTCGGGCGACCGCGCCCAGTCGGCTCAGGTTGAAGTGGGCGTTGCGGCTCTGGCCCGGGTCGAAGGTCCAGACCATCAGGTCCAGCCCCTGGGCCAGGGCGTGCCGCCGTTGGGCCAGCTTCAGCGCGCGTCCAACCCCCGCATCACGGCAGGAGGCGAGCACGCCGGCGGCGTGGGAACGATGGTAGACCCGTCCCTGCGGGGAGCGACCGGTGAAGCCGTAGGCGAACCCCACCGGCGCGCCGGCGGCGCGAGCCAGCAGGACGATCCCTCCCGCATTTGCCATCGCCTTCAGCAGGGTGCTGGGCGCGGCCACCTCCGGGGCGCCCCAGATTTCAGCCTGGAGGGATGCCACCGCCTCGAGGTCGCTCGAGGAGCGGGCCAGGCGAACGCCATAATCGAGAATCAGATGACCTCCCCGAAGCTCTCGCGCATCCGCAACTTTTCCATCATCGCGCACATCGACCACGGCAAGTCCACGCTCGCCGATCGACTGCTGGAGCTCACCGGGACGGTGAGCGCGCGCGACATGACCGCCCAGATCCTGGACACCATGGACCTGGAGCGTGAGCGGGGGATAACCATCAAGGCCCAGGCGGTGCGGATGCCCTACCGCGCCCAGGACGGACAGGATTATGAGCTGAATCTCATCGATACGCCCGGCCATGTGGACTTCGCCTATGAGGTGTCTAGGGCGCTGGCCGCCTGTGAGGGGGCGCTGTTGGTGGTAGACGCCAGCCAGGGGATCGAGGCCCAGACGCTGGCCAACGTCTACAAGGCGCTGGAGCTGGGGCTGGAGATAGTCCCGGTGGTGAACAAGATCGACCTTCCCCAGGCGGAGCCGGAGGCGGTCGCCGAGGAGATCGAGGAGGTCATCGGGATCGCCAGGGAGCAGTGTCTGATGGTCTCGGCGCGGACCGGCGCCGGGGTGGAGCAGGTGCTGGAGGCGATCGTCGCCAAGCTGCCTCCACCGCGGGGCCAGTCCGACGCTCCCCTGCGCGCCCTCATCTTCGACTGCAAGTACGACAGCTACCGCGGGGTGGTGGTGTACAGCCGGATCGTCGACGGCAGCCTGCACGCTGGCACTCAGATCCGGATGATGGCAGGCCGCGGGACCTTCACGGTCGACGAGGTGGGCGTCTTCCGGCCGGGGATGGAGGCCGTCGAAGAGCTCCGGGCCGGCGAGGTGGGCTACGTGATCGCCTCGATCCGCAATGTGCGCGACAGCAAGGTGGGGGACACCATCACGGAGGCGCAGCGGCCCGCCGTGGAGCCCCTGCCGGGGTACCGCCAGGCGAGCCCCATGGTTTGGGCGGGGCTCTTTCCCATCGACAGCGACAGCTACCAGGACCTCAAGGAGGCGCTCGAGCGGCTCCAGCTGAACGACGCGGCGCTGACCTTCGAGCCGGAGACCTCGGCCGCCCTGGGCTTTGGTTTCCGCTGCGGGTTCCTGGGGTTGCTGCACATGGAGATCGTCCAGGAGCGGCTGGAGCGGGAGTTCAACCTGGAGCTGATCACGACGGCCCCCTCGGTGGCGTACCGGGTGCACATGAGGGACGGGACCACGCAGGAGATCGACAACCCGGACCAGCTGCCCGACCCTGCGCAGTTGGAGTGGATCGAAGAGCCGCGGGTGAAGGTGGAGGTGGTGACGCCCCGGGAGTATCTCGGCCAGTTGATGGAGCTGTGTCAGGAACGCCGTGGGGAGTTCATCCACCTGGAGTACCAGCCGGGGGACCGGGCGCTGCTCACCTACGACCTGCCGCTGGGCGAGATAATCCACGACTTCTACGACCAGCTGAAGTCGCGCAGCCGCGGCTACGCCTCGATGGATTACCAGCTGACCGGTTACCGCAAGGAGCAGCTGGTCAAGCTGGACATCCTGGTCGCGGGCAGCAAGATCGACGCCCTCTCGGCCATCGTCCACCGCCAGCAGGCCAGCAACCAGGGCAGGCGGCTGGTGCAGCGGCTCAAGGAGGTCATCCCCCGCCAGCTCTTCGAGGTCGCAATTCAGGCCGCCATCGGCGGCAAGGTGATCGCCAGGGAGACGGTCCCGGCGCTGCGCAAGGATGTGCTGGCCAAGTGTTACGGCGGCGACATCACCAGAAAGCGCAAGTTGCTCGAGAAGCAGCGCGAGGGCAAGCAGCGCATGAAGCGGGTGGGCTCCGTCGAAATTCCCCAGGCGGCATTCATGGCGGTCTTGTCCCTTGACCGTTGAGCTCGGCCCCGGGGCGCCGCGGTCACTCTACGTGCACGTGCCCTTCTGCGGTCGCCGCTGCCCCTACTGCGATTTCTCGATCCATGTCGGAGGCGACCAGCTCCAGGAGCGATTCACCAAGGCGGTTGTACAAGAGTTGCGCGGGCTTCCTAGCGATGGCCCGCCGCTGGAGACCATCTATTTCGGAGGAGGCACCCCGTCGCGTCTTCTGCCCGGTCGGCTCGCTGAGCTGCTGGCGGCTGTGCACTCCCGGTTCAGGGTTGCCTCCGACGCCGAGGTGACCATGGAGGCCAACCCCGAGGACGTGACGGTGGCGCAGGCCCGCGGGTGGTCGGAGCTGGGGTTCAACCGGCTGTCAATCGGGGTCCAGAGTCTGGATGACCGGGCGCTGGCCTGGCTCGGTCGTGGCCACGATGCCGCCCAGGCGGAGGCGGCGGTCGAGGCGGCCCGCGAGGCCGGTTTCGCAAACCTCAGCTGCGACCTGATCTATGCGGTTCCGGGCCAGACCACGGAGGTTCTGGAGCGCGGGCTCCGCCGGCTGCTGGCGCACCATCCGGACCACATCTCCTGCTACGAGCTCACCGTGGAGGAGGGCACCCCGCTGCAGCGGGACATTCGGGCCGGACGGCTGCCGGCGCCCAAGGTGGATGACTTCCTGGAGCAGCGGCGAATGCTGGGTGGAGTGCTGGGGGAGGCGGGGCTGGAACTCTATGAGGTCTCGAACTACGCTCGGCCCGGCCGTCAGTCCCGCCACAATCTGACCTACTGGCAGGGGCGGGCGTATTTCGCAGTCGGCCCCGGGGCGCACGGCTTCCTGGGTGCGGCCGAGGGCGCGCGCTGCGGATTGGAGCCACAGGGGGCCGCGGTGCGTTACTGGCACCTTCGCGACACTGCCACCTACATTCGCGCGATCGAAGCCGGCCGCGTTGGCTGGCGCGGCCACGAGTGGCTTGGTGAGCCGACCCTGGCCATGGAGCGGCTGGCCTGCGGACTGAGGCTGAGCGCCGGCACCAAGGTGACCTCGCCGGAGCAGCTCCGCCGCGCCCACGAGCTGGGACGCCTGGGACTGCTGGCGATCGAGGGGCACAGGGTGAGGGCGACCCCGCGCGGCTTCGAGGTGCTGGACCGGATCACCCTGGAGCTGATCTCGGCCTGAGGCGCCTCAGGCGGCCGGCAGTCGGAGCCCGAACAGATGGGGCAGCAGCACCCCCAGGATGTACCCCGCCAGGGCGGCAGCGGCCCCCACACCCAGCACCTGAGCTCCGCCGACCACCAGGCGCTGGCCGATGATCCAGGCCTTGCCGATCCCCACCAGGAGCAGGGCGACCGCCGAGAGGCCGAGGGACAGTCCGATTGCCCAACCCCCAGTTAGGAAGATGAAGGGCACGATCGGAACCACCGCGCCGAGGAGGAAGGTGGCCGCCATCACCACCCCATCTCGGACGGGCGAGTCCTGGGGGTTGCTGGGGATGCCCAGCTCCTTTTCGATGTGGGTCTCCTCCCACAGCCGGGGGTACTCCGCCAGCGCCCGGGAGAGCTCGTGGGCGGTGGTCTCGGGAACTCCCCGTTCCATCAGGATCTCGACCATCTCCTGATGCTCCTCGACCGGCTGGTTACGAAGCTCGGCGCGCTCCTTGTGGATCGCGGCCCGTTTGAGGTCCCGCTCGGCGCAAGCGGCCAGATAGGCCCCGGTCCCCATCGAGACCATCCCGGCCAGCGCACCCGCCAATCCCGCGATCAGAATCGTGGTGTGGGCGACCGCAGCGCCGGCGGCCGCGGTCGCCACGCCGGTGGTGAGGCCCATGGTGGTGAGGATGCCGTCCTGAACCCCGAAGACCACCTCCCGGATCCCGGCCCGCCGCTCCAACTGCTCGCGTTCGGTTCCCCCCGCGTCCAGAAACGGGTTGAGGACTGCGAGCCAGCCATCGGTCCGCGGGGAGGTTGGCGGGGACATGGGCAGATCTTAGCGTAATTTGGACGCTGTCCAGATTAGGCCGGGCTAAGGTCGCGGTTACCCATGCCTGACGAACACCGGTGCTAAACTCGCCTTAGCACTCACGGTCATAGAGTGCTAATTGACAATGGAGTCGCACTCATGGACCAGCGCAAGGAGCGGATATTGGGAGCGGTGGTCTCGGACTACACCGAGACCGTGGTCCCGGTCGGGTCGCACGCCCTGGCGGCGCGATACTTCCTGGAGTTGAGTTCGGCGACCATTCGCAACGAGCTCTCGGAGCTGGTCGATGACGGCTTCCTGGCGCAGCCGCATGCCTCGGCCGGGCGCATTCCCACGGATCTGGGATACCGCTACTTCGTCGACTTTCTGCTGCCTCAGGAGATCGTCGAGCCGCCCCTGCGCCGACAGGTGCGCCACAGCTTCGAGGGGGCCGCGCCGGATGTGGAGGCGATCCTCGAGCTGGCCGCGGCCACCCTGAGCCGCCTCAGTGAGAATGTCGCCCTGGTGACCGGGCCGACCCAGTCGGAGGCGCGGCTGTTGCATGTCGAGCTGGTCCTGGTGAGGCCGGGGCAGGCCCTTCTGATCGCGGTCGCCAACGGCAACGCGGTGCACCAAAGGGTGGTCGAGGTGGGGGCCGATCTGGATCAGGAGGCGCTTTCCCAGCTGGCCAACCGGCTGACAGCTCACTACGCGGGCATGTCCGCGGGCGCGATCTCTCAGCTGGCGGCGCCCGCCGGGACACCCGCCCAGGTTGTGCAGGAACTGGCCAGCGGGCTGCGGCAGATGGAGACCAGGGCCTCGCTCGTGATCCACGACGGGGTCCGCAACCTGGTGCGCAACCCCGAGTTTGAGGACCCCAACCGGCTGCGGACCGTCCTGGAGGTGCTGGAGGCGCAGCGCATCCTCGCCGCCGTGGTCAGCGAGCTCGCCCCCCGGGTCGGGCTGCAGGTCGTGATCGGGCACGAAAACCGGCTCCAGGAGCTCCAGGACTGCAGTCTGGTGCTGACCAGTTACCGTGCTGGAGACCATCTCTGGGGTACCCTGGGAGTGGTGGGTCCGACGCGGATCCGCTACGGCAGGGTGGCGGCCCGGCTGCAGCTGGTCTCGCAGCTCACCGGTGAGGCTCTCAGCCGACTTCTCACATGATTCCGATTGACCCGATGGAGACCAACTTGCCGATCGAAGACAGTGCGGCGGAGCCGGCCGCCCCGGACCACCAGGTGGGGACGGAGGCGCCGGCCGAGGACGTGGCCCAGCTGCGCACCGAGCTGGAGCAGTTGACGGCTTCCTACCAGCGGCTGGCCGCCGACTTCGAGAACTACAAGCGCCGCAAGGCTCAGGAGTCGCAGGATCTGGCCCGCTACGCGGCGGCGTCGCTGCTGACCGCGATCCTGCCGGCGCTGGACAATCTCTCCCGGGCCGTCGAGCACGTCGATCCGGAGGCCAAGGACGGGCTCTCTGAAGGGCTGCGGCTGACGGTCCGGCAGCTTCAGGAGGCGCTCGCCTCCCAGGGGGTGGAGCGCGTGCCCGCGGTCGGCGCGGCCTTCGACCCCCGGATTCACGACGCCGTCTCGACCGTGCCCGGGGAGGGCTTGGAGCAGGACACGGTGGTGGCGGAGCTGCTGCCCGGTTACCGCCTGCATGACCGGGTCGTGCGCCCAGCCCAGGTGACGGTCGCCCACGCGGCGCCGACCGGTGGCTCGAAGCCCGGTGGGGATGGGCTGGCGGAGGAGTCGCCGCCGCCGGGTGTCGACGCGGGCGCCTCGGCGTGATGCCCAAGACCAAGCGCGATTACTACGAGGTGCTGGGGGTAGATCGCCGGGCGAGCCCCGAGGAGCTCAAGCGCGCCTACCGCAAGCTGGCGATGCAGTACCACCCGGATCGTAACGGTGGCGATCCCGAGGCCGAACAGCGCTTCAAGGAGGTGGGTGAGGCCTACCAGGTGCTCTCGGACCCGGAGCGGCGCCAGCGGTACGACACCTTCGGTCAGGTGGACGACGGCTTTGGCGGTGGAGGCGGCGCCTTCAACTTCCAGTCCGCGTTCGACCTCTTCGACATGTTCTTCGGTGGGGCGGCGCAACCCCGCCAGCGCGGCGGGCCACGCCGCGGAGCCGACCTGCGCATGCAGGTGACCATCGACTTCCAGGAGGCCATCACCGGCGTCACCCGCACCTTCGAGGTGACCAAGCCCGCCACCTGCCCTGACTGCGGCGGCAGCGGAGCCGCGGCGGGCACCAAGGCCACGGTCTGCCCGGAGTGCCAGGGCCGCGGCCAGGTTCAGAGGGTGCGGCAGTCCCTGCTCGGTCAGATGGTGACCGTGGAACCGTGCCCGCGCTGCCGCGGAGAGGGCCAGGTGATCGAGTCTCCCTGCCCGACTTGCCATGGGCAGGGGTTGGTCGACGCCAAGAAGTCAATCGAGGTCCAGATCCCGGCCGGGGTCGACAACGAGATGCAGGTGCGCGTGCCCGGAGAGGGTGCGGCTGGCCCACGCGGTGGTCCACCAGGTGACCTTTTCCTGGTGATCGGCGTGCGCCCCCACGAGCAGCTGGTGCGGCGGGGGATGACGATCATCTACGAGTGCCCGATCTCAATCGCCCAGGCCGCCCTCGGTGACACCATCGAGGTGCCCACCGTGGACGGGCCGGCCACCATGACCGTCAAGCCGGGTACCCAGTACGGCGAGCAGGTGCGGTTGCCCGGTAAGGGGGCACCTGATCCCCGCACCGGACGCCGCGGGGATCAGGTGGTCAGGTTGCGGGTCGTCATCCCCACCAAGCTGACCGAAAGGCAGCGCCATCTGCTCCGTGAGCTGGCTCCCCCCGACGGCAAGCCCCACCCGGTGAAGAAGGGGTTTTTCGAACACCTCAAGGACGCCATCGGCATCTGACCGCAGCCGGTGTTTAGGCCCGCCAGGGGCGTGGGTATGGCCTAATCGGGATGGCTTCATCCCCCCAGGTGAGCTGGGAAGAGATGAGGTAAAGGAGGTGTTCTGATGGCTCGTTGGGATCCTTGGAGCGACCTTTTCAACCTGCAGAACGAGATGTCCCGCTGGGTCAACGAGGCCTTCGGGAGCGGCCAGATGGTGACCCCGGTGGGAGTGGGCACCAGGAGCCTCACCACGACGGCGCCGACCGCCTACCTGCCCCTGGACATCCGTCAGAAGGACAATGAGTTTGTGATCGAGGCCTCGGTTCCGGGTTTCAAGCCGGAAGAGGTGGAGATCACCGCTGACCAGGGCGTCTTGACCATCCGCGGCGAGCGCAAGGTTGAGCACTCGGAGGAGAACGAGGGGACCTACCTGCGCCGGGAGCGGGCCAACTACTCCGTGATCCGGCAGCTCACCCTGCCGAACGACGTGAAGGAGGACGAGATCAGGGCCACCTTCACCAACGGGGTGCTCACCGTGACCATTCCGCGGGAGGCGGCCCCTGCCCCGCGGCGGATTCCCGTCAGCAGCGGTGAGGCGGCTCCTGAGCCGCAGGTGATCGAGGCGGGCACTGCCCAGCATTGATTTAGAAGGCCAGGGCTCCGGCAGGGCTGCCGGAGCCCCCGCCTTCAGCGGATTCCAGTCAGAGCCGCCTGCAGAGCGGGTCTGAGGGCGGCGGCCAGGGCCTCGGGGCTGCGCACCATGAAAGGTTCGTCGAGCAGCTGGTGCCAGGCGGTGGTGTCGGAGCCCTGAATGGCGGGGTTGAAGTAGATCCTCGGTGAGAGTCGGGCGTGCAGACGAAAGCGATCGCGCGTGTCGCCGCCGGGTCCCCCATAGAACGCCAGGTTGAAGGCGGCGACGCCCTCTGACGCGAGGAACCTGAGGCAGGCACAGAGTCCGTGCGAGAACTCCCAAAGCCCCTCTTCTGGCACGTCCGTGACGGTGCGACAGGAGGGGAAGATGACGAAGACGTCGGAGAGCACACTGCGCGAGACGAAGGCGGTGAGCCAGGCCGTGTGGCTGGCTCTGGTGAGGAACCGCTCAGTTGATCTCTCCTCCTCGTCCACCAGCACGTCCCAATAGGAGCGATGGCGGTGCCGGTAGAACTCCAGTCCGCAGCGGACCTCCTCTTCGAGGAGGGTCCCCGGTCGGTCGGTGACAAACCCTTGGAGATGCGGGTGGACCTGGGTGGCACCGGCGGGCGGCATGTAGTTCCACGTGAGCAGCTCGTAGGCGCCATCCGCGCGGGCGGGGAGCTCGCCGAAGTACCTCTGGGCGGCCAGTAGGCTGTCGCACAGCTGGTCGGGTCGGAACTCCTCAGGCCGGACGTAGTGGTCGCGCGTCACCACGTCCACGAAGCTGTGGCGATCATAGGGGCTCAAATTCGGAAAGACGACCGCCTGACCGACGTGAATGCGCCCGTGGCCGCCCGAACGCATGGCCAGCTGTGGGGTGACGCGCTCAATTCGGTCCGGGCAGAAGGGGCAGCGCGAACGGCTCGCCGCAACTGCGGCCGCCAGATCCGGCGGCACCAGTTGAAACCCCTGGAAGTGGGCCACCCGCCCGCTTCGCCGTGTCAGTGGATCCCGGCGCAGCTCGACCTCGAAGGAGACCTCGGTCAATTGCTGCTCGGAGTTGCTGATGAAGTACGAGCCCGTGCGGAGCTCGCGCTCGAAGGTGAGGGTCGCCGCGGGTAGGGGCCCCTGGGGGTTGGGTGACTTCATGGACGATTGGTCTCCAGGTCGCCGGAGCGGTGCAGCAGCACCGCCACCGCGACCGTCGCCGCCAGCAGGGTGCGCAGATTGCGGGGTCCCAGGGAGACCACCGCGGCCCCGTTCCCTAGCATCGCCTCGATCTCGGTCGGCGACAAGCCCCCCTCCGGCCCCACCACGATAGCCGTCGGCCGGTCCGGCGACCAGGGCACCGAGGACAGCGATGCCTTCGCCGCGGGCTGGTCGCAGATCAGCCACTGGCAGGCCGGATCCCGGTGCCGGAGCTCTGCCACCGCCTCCGTCAGCAGCCGGGGCCCGTGCACCGTTGGGGCCCGATGCCGGCGTGACAGTTGGGCCGCCTCCTTGGCCACGCGCTCCCACCGCAGCTGGCGGGCCCGGGCGCGCTCCCGCTCCAGTTTGGGAACGGTCCGCTCGGTCACCACCGGCCAGATCGATCGGGCGCCGAGCTCGGCGAGCCGCTCGCACACCTCCGCCATCCCGGTCCCCTTGGGGATCGCCTGCACGACGTGCAGGTTGGCCCTCGGCTCGCGCGAGCACGCGCAGACCGCCAGCACCCGGGCCAGCACCCGGTCGGGGCCGACCTGCTCGACCAGGGCGTCGCACTCGGTGCCCACGGCGGGCACCAGGGTGATCGTGGCTCCGCGCCCCAGCCGGAGGACCTTGGCGAGGTGCCAGGCATCGTCGCCTGAGATCTCCAGCAGGTCGCCGACGCGGGTATCCGCGGCTTCCACAAAGAAGGTCGGCACCGCTCGAGTCTAGTTGGCTGCCCCAGAGACGCTCTTGGGCCGGCCGGTACCATGGAAGGCGTGGAGTGGCCCGAGGACGGATACACCCGGATGGTCGAGGCGGCCAAGGAAGTCCGGCTGGCGGTGCATGTGGTCGGAGACGGGCCCCCGCTGCTCCTGATCCCGGGGTTGGGCACCGATCACCACGCCTTTGTCTGGAACATCCGCGAGCTCTCGCAGCGGTGGTTGTGCCTGGTTCTCGATCAGCGCGGGATCGGCCTGTCCGACGCATCCCCGGGGCCGTACGACATGGCGCTCCTGGCGGATGATGCGGCTCGGGTCATAGCGGAGCTGGCCCCGGGGGGGGCATCTGTGTTCGGGGTATCCATGGGCGGCATGGTCGCCCAGCACCTGGCCATCCGCCATCCGGCGTTGGTGACCGCGCTGGTACTGGG
>JAKAVU010000188.1 GCA_021817185.1 bacterium | reverse complement strand
ATTTCCGAATGATCTGCTCCGGCGAGTGTTTCCTGCCCTTCAAGTGAGTTCCTCCTGGGTCCTTTCGGACCGTGAAAGTCTCTCACTGAGCCTGGCTCACTTCTCGGGGGTCATGACACTGGGACTGCCACTTCTCGAATAAAGGCAGGGAGCTTGCCTGTGAGTACCGGCTGGGAGGTGAGGTGCCCCTGGACTGACAAACGGGGTCTCCCCAGCAGCTTTGGTTGGCAAGGCGCGGTGTTCGCAACCTTGAAAGTGGTAGCCTCTCACCCTGTGTTCGACGAGCATCCTGGGCACGAGGCGCGACAACCCAGCCCCAACGCAGTCTGGTCGGGTCTGGACAACGCCTGGCAGGAGGCCTTCCGCCAAGCTTGGGAGGCATTCCGCACCGGTAACATCGCTGTCGGCGCTTGCGCGACGACTCCCGCCGGGGCGGTCGTCCACGCAGCCCGCAACCGCGTTGTCGACGGCCACGCTCCCCTGGGCGAGGTCTTCGGCTCTTCATTGGCCCACGCCGAAGCGAATGTGGTGGCCCGGCTCACGTTTCGCAGCCGGAAAGAACTTGTTCTCACGACTACGCTCGAGCCTTGCCTGCAATGCTCAGCGGTTGTCCGTCTGGGGCCGGTAGCCTCCGTTCGTTTCGCGGGCGCCGACCCTCTCTGGGACGGGTGTCACGACTTCAGCCCGCTGTCGCGGCGCGAGGCGGCTCGCACCCAGGTGAAAATGATCGGCCCGCGCAACGATGAGGTGGGTGTGTTCGGTAACCTAATCTCGCGCTTCTGGGACCATGGCCCTGCAGTGCAAGAGTTCTTGAGGGCGAATGGCGAGGCGGAGAGCCTCGACCTCGTCCGAGAGCTGAAAGCCGACGGGGTGATGCCGATGCTCGCGGCCATGGAAGTAGAGGATGCCTTCGCGTACTTGTGGCCCCGACTGAGAAAACTGAGCCCCAGGTCCAAGGCAGTCTGACCCACCACCCCCCGCGTCGGCTACTGGCACAATTATGCGCAGTACTAAGGGGATGCGCCTCCTGCTGCTGGAGCCACGCTCTCATCTGGCTGGGTCAGTTTTTGGGGTACAGGTCAGTGGGCCAATGAACGGGGTACAAGTCACGTTGACTACTTTCAGGGGGTCACCCCACGACGTCCAGCTATTGGACAGATAGACGCCACGGGTCATCGGGAACTCTAGGAAGAGGACGAGATCAGATCAGGAAAAGGTCTGGTGCATGCCAAGCGCCGGTCGGCGTAGACGAGAACCAAAGAAGAGGGGAGTGACCCTTGGCGACCCAAGTGCCAGTCGGAGGATAATTCCCACATGGACACGAACGACCCGATCTCCAACCCGGACACCCTTCCGGACTCAACCGACCCGAATGGACCGTGCCGTCGTTGTGGCAGGATGGCCAACTTTGCGCTGTCCGGCCCGCAGATGTGACCTTCCGGAAAAACGGCGTGCACGTCGTCAACCGGGACCCATCTTATGAGCGCCTTGCTCGTCAACGCGCCTCAATCCTCGAGTGCAGCGGCTGCCATGACCGCATCGTGGTGGTCGAAGACCAATACGTCGGCGGGGTTCGGTACGGCGGCTCCGGAGGTGAAAGCTGGCGTGGAATCCACTGGTGGCCAACTCCAGGGATAACCTCGTTCGGAGCCGAAGTCCCAGCCAATGTCGCGGACGCCTATGGCTAGGGACTACGGTGTCTCAGCGCTAATGCACCAAACGGGGCAGTGGCGATGTTCAGGACAGCGATGACGTGGATCGTGGACGACAAGGGCTCAGGTGCAGCGAAGCGTCCGCTTGGAGGAGTGACTTGATGAAGCGCAACCGGTCTGTTCCACCGACGACCGTGGTTCCGATTCTTGTCTACCCGGACGTTCGCAAAGCAGTGGTATGGCTGACCACAACGTTCGGCTTCATCGAGCGAACTCGGATTGGCGCGAGTCATCGGGCGCAACTGAGCATCGGCAGCGACGGAGCGATGATCGTCACAGACGGCGGCGATCAGGTTTCACCGAGCGGTGGCTCAGTGACTCACACGATCAGGGTGCGAGTCGAGGATGTCGATGCACAGTTCGAAAAGATTCGCACCCACGACGCTCGCCTGTTGGATCCGCCGACTGATCGTGAGTACGGCGAGCGGGACTTCATGGTAGAGGACCTTGCGGGGCATCGCTGGCAGTTCTGTGAGACCGTGCGTGACGTTGCCCCCGAGGAGTTCGGATGTGAGACCGTCGCGCCGTGGCCCGACATCGCGGCTCCGTGACCCGACCCGCTGTCTTAGAAACGAGGGGGATCGAGAACCGAAATAGATCTATGACATTCGGTCACTCGTCGAGTTCAGCGAGCATCCTCACAAACCAATCTGGTACGCTGTTCTTAGTAGGTTCGGCTCTGCGCGAGTTCTGAGAATCGGCGCAGAAGCCAAGGGAGGCGAGAAGTGGGTCGGATCGTCGTAATGAATCACCTGACCCTCGACGGGGTCATGCAGGGGCCTGGGCGTCCCGAGGAAGACACCCGCGATGGATTCAACCTGGGCGGTTGGGGCCAACGGTCCGCAAGTGCGGGCGACGCAGCCGGTAAAGCGATGGGAGAGCGGATGGCTGCTGGCGGCGGACTTGCCGGGTGGCTGTTTGGGCGGCGCACTTACGATGGGCTTCTGGCGCACTGGAACGCCACTGGTGGCCCGTTCAAGCAAGCTCTAAACAACACGCCCAAATACATCGCCTCGACCACTCTTAGCGAGCCGCTAGTGTGGCCGAATTCAACACTTCTCGAAGGTGATGTTGCCGACGCCGTGCGCGACCTCAAAGCCCGCGTCGAAGGGGTTCTCGCAATCATGGGCAGTGGCGAACTGATCGGTTCGCTGATGGGTGCTGACCTGATCGATGAATACCTGCTGATGATGCACCCGATTGTGCTGGGCAATGGGCGGCGGCTCTTTCCTGAGCATGTGCACTTGTCGCTTCAGCTGGTCGAGAGCACGGCAACGGCCGCGGGCATCGTCATCTCTACTTATGAGCCAGCCAAGAAATAGAAGCAAGTGCAACATCGCTAACTCCTCATACCCGCCTGTTTAGAGACCAGCGGAGCCGACTTCGACAAACCGGCCAGGTGATCCCTGGCGGATGACGGCACTCGACCGATTTACGGCAAGGAGGTCCGATCCTCTGCGGCTGGTAGATACCGATGCACCGACTGCCTGCTGATGCCTAGATCCGCAGCCACCCGAGACTTCGTTTCCCCCGCCGCAAGTTTGACTCTAAGTTCGGCCTGCTTCGCCGGGCTGAGGGATCGTTCCCGCCCTCTGTAGACGCCACGGCGCTTCGCCAGCCCGATGCCCTCGGCGTGCCGCGCTCGGATGAGCGAACGCTCGAACTCGGCCGCTGCCCCCATGACCGACAACATGAGGGCCGCCATGGGTGTGGGGACCTCCTCCAAGTAGTCCACAGCACCTGGATCGACGAACGGGGTCCCCTCATAGCCACCCGAGCCCGGTTGCAGACCACTTGGATCACGGATCTGGTGCCTGCAAGAGGATCGGCTATCGGCACGGGTCCGGAGCGCTGCTCGATGTGGGCGCTGTCGGTTCGGAAGTGGCAGTTGGGTTGCCGCCGAAGAGCCCGGAGCGCTCCGGGTCGCGCACGCCTGGCAAGACGACGACGAACCCGAGTTCGACAGTGACCTCTGTGGAGAGGGGCGCGTGGGTGAGATCAGCTTGAGTTCACTGAACGGGGCGGCGGCGGGAGCCGGCGTGTGCCTACGCGGCTTCGGGCTGGCGTGAACTCGAGGC
>JAKAVU010000187.1 GCA_021817185.1 bacterium | reverse complement strand
ACGGTCATATGGGACACCAGCATTCAGCGCGACGTGCCGGCCCCCGTCCTGTCCCAGGTCAGCTCCTACGACTACTTCGGATCAGCCGCCATTCTGCCAATTGGGTATGCGATGGCCGGGCCGCTGGTGCTCGCGATCGGACCCCGAGCCATGCTCTGGGGGGCAGCCGTTGCCGCGCTGCTGTTGCCCCTGGCAAACCTGATGGTCCGCGGGGTCCGTCGGTTTCCGGCGGCGTCCGCCGAGCCCATCTTGGACCCTGAGACGAGCTGATCTGACACCTATGCCGGTGTGGAGCCGGCCCCGAGTCGAGCATTGGAAGTGGTCATTGGTCCGGCGAGCCTCGCCTGAGCCAGCTCATCCGCGAGCGCGGCGGCCAATGGGCGCGCCTTAACCTAGGCTCCCTAGCGGTCCGCCGCTCACTCACAGCACTCCGTGTGCGCCATCACAACGCAGAGCCGAAGGCAAAGAAGCTCGGGGCGGTATCGGTGCCCACGGTTGTGGCCGGCCCCGACACCACGACCTGGGTCATCCGCTACGCTGGCCAAGAACTCTACGCGGCTGGGAGGTGGCACAGATTCTGCAAGCAGGCGCGGCAGTCGCCGATATCACCCCGGAGGTGGGCTACCCTCTGGAGGGCTATCACCGCGACAAGGTCTCGGTTGGAGTCTTAGACCGCTTGGAGGTGGCTGCCCTGGTCCTTGACGATGGCTGCCGACGGGGTGTTCTTGTGACCGTCGACAACGTCGGACTTTCTGTGCCCCAGGCTGCCGCCCTGCGTGGGGCCGTGGCCACTGCCTGTGGCTCCGGCCTGAGAGGCGTGATGGTGTGCTTCTCCCACACCCACTCAGGGCCTCGGGCAGATCAACCGTATGTCGATCTGCTCTGTGACAGGGCTGGCACCGCGGCGAAAGAGGCGCTGGACCGCATGTGCCCGGCGGTGGCCGGCTGGGCTGTGGGTAAAACCGATGCCAGCGTCAACCGACGCCCTATCGGGGCTGAAGGAAAGGCGTTCATGGGAACGCATGCCGACGGTCCGGTGGATCCCAGGGTGGGGGTGCTGAGAGTGGCTTCGGCCGCGGGCGACCCGATTGCGGTCGTGGTTCGCTACAGCGCGCACGCCAACGTCCTCAAGTCCGACAACCTGCTGATCTCGGCCGACTGGCCAGGTGCCGTCCGGCGGGCCATTGCTCCCGACGTCGGCTGCCCGGTCTTGGTGGTGAATGGCTCCGCCGGCGATGTCAACCCTCGGTGGCGAGGAACTGAAGCCGACCTCGCTCACATGGCCTCGGCCGTCGGGTCTGAGGTGCGATCGCTCACCAACCGCAATGCGCCGCTTGCCGAGCTCCCACTCCTGGTAGGCAGGACGGGGTTTCGGCTCGAGCTGCAGAATCTGCCCGATCACCAACAGGCTAGCCAACTTGCGAAGGAGGCGAAGGACAGGTGGGGAGTTGATCCAGCCCCCTGGCTTCGCGCAGTTGAGGACCGCAGAGCAGCGGGCGAGCTGCGGATCACCATCCCAATCGAGGTTCAGGGACTGGGGGTTGGCTCCGGGGTCCTCGTGGGCGTGCCTATGGAGACGTTCACGCAGCTCGCTGTCAGCTTCGAGGCGCAGTTCGCCACCCAGCCCGCCTTCTTCAACGGCTACACGGGGGGCTGGGTGGGGTATCTCCCGGCGGAGGAGGATTTCGCCCGAGGCGGCTACGAGGTCTCGTGGGCACCGATAAGCCATGGGCCAGGTACTGGCTGGTTGATGCCAGTCAGGCCAGAAACGGGTAGCGACCTGGTCCGCGTGGCGGCCAGGATGGTCGTCTTGAGCAGTCATACAGCCATCTGACTACTGACCGAGCCGGAGTGGTCGGCAGCCATGGTCGCGGGCAGGAAGGCGGCAAGATGTGCTGCCTCCCCTCCACTTTGACCCCGGAGCATCGGAAGCGGCGACGAGGTGGCGGAGCTGATTGGCCCCGACCCCGGCGACTACCGAGCCACGCTGGGGACACCCATTTGCGGGGGGGGTGTTCGGAGGTCAGTGGCCGAGGGCTGGCCATGAGGGTGACCGGGGGTTGGCGCACCCGTTGACACCGCACGTGGTCGTGATAGAAGGGCCCGTACCACATGGCGCGGTGCAGCAACCCAGCGGGAGGCGAGCGATGGCGGTGACCGGGCGAAGCTCTACTGAACTGGCCGCCCCAACATGCGCGATAGAACCGAGTCGGGAAGCCGCCCGACCGATGTCGTACTGGCCCGCGACCACGGTGGTCGAGGTGGTGGAGATCACCCGCTCTGCCCTGCGCACGGACCCGGCCACCCGCCCCGCCAATGAGGCGGAGAGCGGGTGGCCGGGTGCTCGTGCCGGAGTGGAGAGGGCGGCTTGGGCCCACCTCGCCCGCTTCATCACGAGGGCCAGAGTCGCCGCCGGCTTCGGGCAGCGGCCAACCCCAGTCGAGCTCAGCGGGAGCTGGTGTGGCCCAGCCCTCGTGAGCAGTGCGGGCCCGCCCGACAGAGTCACGGTCGGCCGGGTGTGGGCGCTGCGCGGCAGTTGCCGTTCCATCGGCCCAATGCCACCAGGAGTGCTTGTAACACCCTGGTGGCAAAGTACATGAGCTCCAGATCAGGACGAGATCGAATGAGGGTGGTTCATCTCCTCACCTCTGGAGTGGACACGATCCACGCCTCCGCGCCGGGTGCGCTGCGCCCCGGCCTGCGCCAGGAATTGGGCGAGCTCCGGGGTCAAACCGGTGCTGACGGCTCAATGGTCGACCTCGGCGACAACCCCGAGGGCTTCATCCTCAAGCCGCACGGGTGGAGGGGCTATCCGATCTGGCTGCGGTCGGCGCGGATCGAGCTCATGCTGGGCGCCGTCGATCCCTTCCCGCCGGTCTTCGTGCAGTGGCACTCGCCCTTCATTCACGCCTACGGGGTTGAGACCGCCGTCGCCATGGTGGAGGGTTGGCTGGACGAGGCAGTGATGGAAGTGAGGGGCCCACTCCGAGCGTCGAGACTCGACCTGTACTGTGACTTCCAGGGCTGGATCCCGACGGTACGGGACCTCTCTGACTTCAGTTGCCGGGCCACTCGCCGCCGCGTCTTCGAAGTTCCCCGTCAAGCGCATCTCAGCGGCCGGAGCTTTTCCGGCTTCACCTTCGGGAAAGGTGACGTGGTCTGCCGGATCTACGACAAGTCGCTGGAGATGGCGGGCAGGGACCAGCACCGGCAGGAGGAGATCTGGCGGGGGCGCGATCCCGAGCAGCCCGTCTGGCGGGTTGAGTTTCAGTTCCGCCGCCAAGCGCTGCGAGCGTTCGGGCTGGAGACCCTCGAGCAGGCGCTCGGGTCGCGCCAAGGGCTGTGGGAGTACGGGATGGGGTGGATCTCGCTCCGCCGCACGGGGAAGGACAGCAACCGTTCCCGGTGGCACCAGGACCCGGTCTGGAGCGAGCTCCGCCAGGCCGAGATCGGGTCGCCATCCTCACCACTGGTGCGGCGGCGGGTGCGGACAGCCGCGCAGGACCGGTTGCTGCGGGGCTTCATCGGCTACGCGAGCGCCCTCGGCGCGCTCTCCACCGAGGACGACCTTGAGGCGGTGCTGCGCACGGCGGGATACCTGGCGACCCGCCACCTCCAGGCGACGGGGAGGGACTTCGGGGGGTTGGTGGACGCCAAGCGAGACCGCCTGCGCGCTCTGCGGATGTTCAGGGTTACCCCCCAACTGATCTGGGAGGTGGCCCAATGACCGAGAAGCTGCTCCTCAACGTGGACGAGGCCGCCCACCTGCTCGGGTGCCGGCGGACATACCTCTACG
>JAKAVU010000186.1 GCA_021817185.1 bacterium | reverse complement strand
CAATCTGCCCCCCGGAGCCGGGAAGGCCGCCGGATAACGAGACCAAGCGCTTGGGCCCACCACGCTCTGCAGGTCGACGGGGCGAACCGTCCCGCCATCCGCAGACGAATGAATTTGACTCCGTAGGGGGCCGGAGCCGGATGTCAGGATTTGGTGCCCGCACCAGGACTCGAACCTGGAACCTTGGGATTAAGAGGCCGGGCAGTCGACGTCCGCCGGTTACCGGAACGGTTCGCCTCTGACTGCAAAGCGTGGCGGTCAAGTGGTAAGAGCATCCGCCGGGGACCGGGCGAGTACGCGCCCGTTGCTGTCAACTTTGCTGTCAGTCCAGCCAGTCCCGACATGCCTCGTAGGTTGGGGGTGAGGGCTGCGAGCTTGGCCCTGGGCACGGCGGGCGGGGCATGTGGACAGCCGCGGGCGGGGACGTCAGCGGACGAGCTGAGTGGGCTGGTTGCCCGGAACCCGGCCGCTGCGAGGAGCCGCAATGGTCGCAAGACGGCGCTTCACCGGCACTGCTCCGGCTGTACTTTCTAGAGGGATTGGCGTAGCCTTGGCTTTGGCAAGGGATTGGTCGGGGCCAGCCCGACTCGGAAGAGCTACACATGGAGGGCCTGCCGTGAACGTTGCCGGGGCGCGCCCCGACCTGGCGGCTCATGAGAAGGCGGTCCGGTCGTCGCTTGAGCAGGTGGTAGCGCAGCTGAGTGCCGTCCTAGGGGAACGGCTGGTGGCGTACATCGGCGGAGTGACTGAGGCCCGAGCAGTGCGAGAGTGGGGGACCGGGGAGAGGGCTATCCGTGATCCCCGGGTTCCGCCCCGGCTCCGGCTGGGCCTGCAGCTGGCGGAGATGCTCAGCGATTGGGGAGACCCACCCGACGTGGTGCAGGCCTGGTTCCAGGGGGTGAACCCGCAGTTGGATGACCGAGTCCCGGCCCAGCTGCTTCGCGAGGGTGAAGTGAGTGAGGTCGGGCCGACGTTACTCGAGGCTGCGCGTGCCTTTCTGATCGGAGGCTGAGCAGGTTGGCGTTGGTCGGCGCCCGACCGGAGCAGCCAGTGTTCCGAATCGGCCGCCGACCAGATCCCTGGGGGTGGCCGGATTGGCGGCTTGCGGGCCCGGGGGGTACCTTTGGCAACCGGTGGGACGACCCTTTGGGTCAGTACCGCGTCCTGTACGCGTCCTCGCAGAAGCTTGGCGCGTTCCTGGAGACGCTCGCCCGGTTCCGAGCGGCGCCCCAAGTGGTCCGCGAGCTGGTTGCCATCGACGGTGAGGTAGACGCGATCCTGCCGGGGACGGTGCCGGCGAGCTGGTGCCGACGGCGGATGGTTTCACGGGCCCTCCTGGCCGGCGAGTACGCGGATGTGGGGCACCACGAGTCCCTGGCTCACCTCAACCTGGAGTTGGCACACGAGGTCGCTCCAGCGCTGGCCGCGGCAGGGGTGACGGAGCTCGATGCTGCCGCGATCCGACTAGCCGTGCCCAGACAGATCACCCAGCGAATCTCACGTCACGTGTACGAGTTGTCGAGCGGAGACGGGCGGCCGCAATTCGCCGGCATCGCATACCTCTCCAGACTCGGGGACGACTTGACCAACTGGGCGGTCTTCGAGCCGACGCCACCTGCGCTCGACAGCCCGATCGCGGTAGTGGCCACCGAGCCGATCGAGGTTGACGACCCTGACTTCCAAGTGGCGTGCGAGCTGCTGGGCCTCCAAGTGGCGGGTGCCGGCTGAACGTTCGGGCTTGAGCGGTTCGGGTAAACCATCGAGGATTTCGCGGCGTCTCAAGGTCATGGACGACTCGCTTCCAACAGTTCCATCCAGATCCGACGCGGGGTACGGCAACTTCGATGGCGTTGCCGCAGCCAACTGGCCCCGCCTCGTCGCCACAGCTTTTGCCATTGTCGGGGACTGGGGGATCGCTGAGGATGTGGCGCAGGAGAGCCTGGAAGCAGCCTGGAAGAGGTGGCTCACACTCCGCGATCCCAGTAAGCGCGAGTCGTGGCTTCTCCAAATCTGCGTGCGGCGGGCTCTAAGCTGGCGGAGGCTCCAGGTCCGGCGTAGGCTCCTCGGTCCGCGTTCGCCGGATGACCCGGTCGCATTGGGGGATGACCCCGGCGATCACGACCTGGCGATGGGATTTGCCTGCTGCTCTCGGCGCCAGCGAGCGGTCGTGGTGCTCCACTTCTTCTACGGCTACACGTTGGATGAATGCGCCCAGATCTTGGGGTGCCGACCGGGGACAGCGCGCAGTCATCTGGCGCGCGCCCTGGCCACTATGAGGAGGAACATGTCGTGAAGAGCAGCGACGATGAGCTCACGATCAGGCTTGGGTCCTTCCTCGCACGTCGAATGGATGCGGCGCTGGTGCGGGCCAGCTCCACGTCCACCCGACCGCGGGTGCTGACGCGGCGCAAGGGGAGGTGGCACGCTCGGCTCGCTGTATCGATGGCCGTGGTGATGGCAGCGATAGTCGCCATTGGCGTCGTGGCCCGGCTCCAACCGGTTCGGCTGACCATCAGCTCGGTGGTGGCGCCGGGCGGTGTCCGGATCCAAGCCACCTCCGCGACCGACGGACTCCTGACGAGTGAGACCTTGCCGAACTGGGTCGCCGAGTTGGCCCTGCAGGCCCATTGGCCACCCGGCGATGGCGGACCGCCGGTTCACGGCCTTCAGGTAACGGGTGGGTTCTACGTGGCGGGCGCAAGAACGGTGAAGATCGATAGCACCTCGGCGTACTCGTCGACGGGCCCCCAGAACCTGTGGGTCGTCCTCGTCTCGGGACCACCTCAAGGTGGGTGGGAATCTGTCGTGGGCTCAGCCATCATCAATGCTGCGAGCCGACGGGTAATGGCCCTCCAGCTGCTGGAGTCCAACCCCTCGCCCGCTCCTCCCTCACCTGCTACCTGACGGAGCCACTGAATCGCGGTCGGTCAGCATGGTAGACGTCGTCCAAGGGAGCCAGGCAAGCGGGGACGACAAGGGGCGAAAGCTGGCCCGTCCTCTCTACGGGCAGCCCGGAAGCGTCTCGAGGCGCGCCACGTCGATCTCGACCACGTTCCAGGTTGGGGCCGACTTGCCGGAGGGAGGGGTGGGGACCCAGCTCACGACCAGTGTGTTCCCGGATGCGGTAACGGCCACATCAGACAGCGGGAGCCGGGCATACCCGCCAGACCGCAGATCGGCGACGTAGACGGTCTGCGAGCCCAAGTACGTCTGCTGGAAACCGCTCCCCCAGAACAGGATGGCTCCGCTCACGGTCCCAGCCGTGTCCGTCCCAACGGGGTTGGGAGCGCCTTGGCCGCTGAGCACCCTTACCGGCCGGGTTGTGCCCGACTTCAGAATCCACGTCGCCTGCCTACCCGTAACCACTAGGTATCCCGTCCCGGCACTCATCACAGACTGGCTGCCGATCGGTGGGATGCCCGCCGGGGGCGACACTCGCTTGCCATCTGGCAGGGACACTGCCTCTAGACGGAGTGGGCTGCCGTTGCCGACCGCATAGAGTAGGCGCCCGCCCCAGAAGACCGGGGTGGAGAAGCCTCCCTGGAAGACGGTGCGATCACCACCGGTGGCGAGGTCGTAGAGGTGCAGCGCCGGCGGCACGGCGCCGGCACCGAAGATCTGCTCCTCCCAGGCGAAATACGGGGCTCCAGGTTCGGGGTCCGCAGTCACCGTGATAGTGCCACCCTTGGCGCCCAGGGGCGTGGCTGCCAGGGTGCGGACCCTGCCGGTGGCCTCATTCCAGGCCCGAAGTACGCCCTGGCCATCGGCCTCCGCCTCTGTCCAGACCAAGTCGCGGCCGGTGAAAAAGCCGCCACTCACCACGTCGGAGGTTCCTTGGGGGAATTG
>JAKAVU010000008.1 GCA_021817185.1 bacterium | reverse complement strand
GGTTCATCGAGCCGTTCGTCAAGGAGCTGCCCATGGAGTACGCCCTGGAGCTCAACCGGCTGATCGCCCTGCAGATGGAGGGCAGCGTGGGGTGAACTCTGGCTGTACCAGGATGGGGGAAGGCGATGGCTGAGCTGAGGACCGAGTCCGCCCCCTTCACCCGCGATTCGGCGGTGCCGGCTGAGCTCGAGGGAGGGGAGCCCAAGGCCGTCTCCCACCTGCGCCAGCAGGCGCTGGCCGCCTACCGGGAGATGCCCTGGCCCTCCTCGACCAGGGACGAGGACTGGCGCCGGACCCCCCAGGTGGACAAGCTGGACCCGGCCTCCTACCTCCCCGCCACCCCCGGCGGGTGGCTCCCGCAGATGGCCCGCCCCCGTGCCATGGGCGAGGCCACTTCGGCGGTGCCACCGGCCATGGCCGTGACGGTCCGGGAGCTGGGAGAGGCGCTGCGCTCCGAGCCGGAGCGGTGGGCGCCCCTCCTCGGCTCCCTGGCCGCTCCGGGGCTGCGCAAGCTGGTGGCCCTCAACACCGCCCGCTTCCAGGAAGGGAGCCTGGTGCACGTGGGCCGGGGGGAGCAGCTCAAGGAGCCGGTCCGGATCCGTCACGGGGTGGGGGATGGGGAGGCCGCCTTCCCCCGCACCCTGGTGGTGTTGGAGGAGGGGGCCTCGGCCACCATCCTGGAGGAGTGGGTCTCCCCGGAGAGCGCCCGCGGCCTCCTGGTCCCGGTGACCGAGGTGGTTGTGGGCCGGGGGGCCAAGTTCACCCACCTGGTCTCCCAGCGGCTGGGGGCGGACGCCGTCCTGCAGTCGACCCTCCGGGCGCGGCTCATGGAGGGAGCCTCCTACCAGCTGAGCTTCGCCCTCTTGGGGGGTCTCTGGGGCAAGAGCTACGTCGAGGTGGACCTGGCCGGTGAGGGCTGCGAGTTCCGTTCTGCCGGCCTCTGCGTGGGGCAGCGCTCGCAGCACTTCGACCTCCAGTCCCTCCAGGACCACCTGGCCCGGGGAGCGGTCTCCGACCTCCTCTACCGGGCGGCGGTGGCGGACCGCTCCCGCTCGGTGTTCGCCGGGCTGATCCGGGTCGAGGAGGGGGCGCAGAAGACCAACGCTTACGTGCAGAACCGAAACCTCCTCTTGAGCCCCACGGCCAAGGCGGACAGCAACCCCACCCTGGAGATCCTGGCCAACGACGTGCGCTGCACCCACGGGACGGCCGCTGGCCGCATCGACGAGGAGCAGCTCTTCTACTGCCAGTCCCGCGGGGTGACGAGGGAGGAGGCCCGCCGGCTGGTGGTGGAGGGCTTCTTCGCCGACGTGGTGGACTCCTTCCCCGAGGGGGAGCTGCGCGAGGAGGCGCGGGGCTGGGTGCTCTCGGCGCTGGACCAGCTGGCCCGCTCGGGGGCCCTCTCCGCCCACCCCAGCTGATGGGGAGATGGCTGCGGATCTGCCCCGCGGAGGCGATCCCGGAGGGCCACGCCGCGCGGGTGGAGGTGGG
Source organism: bacterium (assembly GCA_021817185.1). Next base: position 20,364 of record JAKAVU010000008.1, on the reverse strand, counting down.
CGAGCTGCCGATCGCGCTCTTCCACGTGGGGGGCCAGTTCCACTGCCTGGACGACACCTGCAGCCACGCCCTGGCCTCGCTCTCGGAGGGGGAGCTGCACCCCAGCACCTGCTCGGTGGAGTGCCCGCTGCACGGCAGCCAGTTCGACCTCCGCTCGGGGGAGCCGATCTCGCTGCCGGCGGTGGAGGCGGTTCAGGTTTACCCGGTGGAGGTGCGGGAGGGAGAGGTGTGGGTGGAGCTGGAGGGGTGAAGGTAGCCCCCGCCCTCGACGTGGAGAGGATCCGGAAGGACTTCCCGATCCTCCAGGAGCGGGTCAACGGCCACCCCCTGGTCTACCTGGACAGCGCCGCCACCTCGCAGAAGCCGCTGTCGGTGATCCGGGCCATCTCCGACTACTACCTCCACGCCAACGCCAACGTCCACCGCGGGGTCCACGCCCTGGGGGAGAGGGCCACCGAGATCTTCGAACAGGCCAGGCGCGACGTGGCCCGCTTGGTCTCCGCGGAGGAGCGGGGCGTCATCTTCGTGCGCAACACGACCGAGGGGCTGAACCTGGTGGCCCAGGCCTACGCCCGTCCCAGGTTCGGGCCCCAGGACCGGATCGTGGCCACAATCATGGAGCACCACTCCAACCTCGTCCCCTGGCAGCAGGTGCGCGAGCAGACGGGCTGCCAGCTGGAGTTCATCGGGATAACCGACGAGGGGCGGCTGGACTGGGAGGACGTGGAGCGGCTGCTGCGGGCACCCACCCGGCTCCTGGCGGTGACCCACGTGAGCAACGTCCTGGGGACCATAAACCCGATCTCGGAGCTGGTCCGGCTGGCGCACTCAGAGGGGATTACCGTGTGCGTGGACGGGGCCCAGGCGGTGCCCCACATGCCGGTCAGCATCTCCGAGCTGGGGGCCGACTTCTACGCCTTCTCCGGGCACAAGATGCTGGGGCCGACCGGGATAGGGGTGCTCTGGGGACGGCCCGAGCTGCTGGAGGAGATGCCTCCCTTCCTCACCGGAGGCTCCATGATCTCAGTGGTGCAGCTGGACCACACCACCTGGGACGAGGTGCCCCACAAGTTCGAGGCGGGGACCCCGGACATAGCCGGGGCGGCAGGGCTTTCGGCCGCCATCTCCTACCTTGAGGGGCTGGGGATGGATGCGGTCCGCCGTCACGAGGAGGAGCTCACCGACTACGCTATCGAAGCGTTGTCCGAGGTCCAAGGGGTGACTCAGTACGGTCCTCGTGGCGCGGACAGGGCAGGCGTGATGTCCTTCAACCTGGAGGGCGTCCACCCCCACGACGTGGGGACGATCCTCGACCGAGAAGGAGTGGCGGTCAGGGCGGGGCACCACTGCTGCCAGCCTCTTATGGGCACCCTGGGCGTTGCGGCTACCACCAGGGCGAGCGTGGACCTGTACAACCGGAGCGAGGAGGTGAACGCTCTAGTTCGGGGGCTGGAGCGGGTTCAGCGGATCTTCGGAGGTTGAATGCCGGGTGGGCGAAGAAAGGATGGCCAGACGGCCGCTCTTACCTCGCTTGCGATCGGACGAAGTGTCGTCGACGCCGTTCCGGAAGTGACTCATGTCATCGGGATGTCCACCGCGGACGTGCCCGATGGTCGGGCACCAGCTGGTTCAGGAGCCATTATCGGTGACGGAGGCGGGCGCGGCGAGTACGAAGTGAAGCCGACCCGATGAGGACCACAACTGCGGCTGCGCCAAAGAGGCCCAAATATCCATAACCGACAAGTAGCTGGGGCTGGTACACGATCTCAAGGGATGTGGGGCGGACAGATGGGGGAAGAAGGAACCCATTTGCCCAACCATCTACCCGCACGTGGCGCAGCACGTCTCCCCCCGAACCACGAGCAACCCAGCCGGAGTTGTAGAGCTGCCAGAAGGTAACTAGTTGGGGCTTGCTAGAGCGCCGGACGGCGGCGGTGATTCGGTCTCCCCCCGCTTCCATCTGCGTGCCGGCTGGCGCTGTCAGCTGGCATCCGGCACCCCTGTCGGTGGAAGAGGCGAACGCCACGCAGGCAGCTGGAGTCGGGGTAGGGGCGGAGAGCGACACCGACGACACATCGGCGGATGACAGAGTCCCTGGCGCTGACGGCTCGGCGCTGAGAATGAGGGCACATCCTGACAACTTCGCCTGCTTCTGCCAGGTCTGCAGCGTTGGGGCAAGAATCACCCGTGTGGATGCTGTCTCCCAACGACCACCAGTCCGGGCAAGCGAAACGTTCGCCACTGGCCCCGCCTGAGCCGCAGTGAACACCAGGACCGAAAGCGATGCCGTGCCAGTGGTGCGGTAACGCACTAGGACCTGCTGGATGCCTGAAGTCGGACATGTAGGCAGCTGGCGCGAAATTGACGCGGCGCCGTAGCGCACCGCAAGGCGAAGAAAGCGGTTTCGGCCTCGGCCCAGCACTGCCGCGGAGATTCCCGCCTGGGCCAGAGACTGGTGCAGGTAGTCATTGCCATCTCCCACCGGGCCCCACCCCTGAAGCTTGTGGCCGAAGGTGACGGAGAAAGCACCTCCACTACTTAGGGGACTCGCGGACGCATCGCTCTCGAGCCTCGGTCCGCCCGCACCTAGCACGGCTTGATAAAGCCCCAAAGGGTACGGGGGGGCGCTTAGTTGGAACAGCGTGAGGCCCGGCAGTCGCGTCATCCGAGTCCCCGTAAGCGAGCTCAGCACCGTCAGAGCAGCTCTCCTGGTGGCTGTGGGGTCTATTGAAATATTGCGGTATGAGGCGGCGCTGTCCCGCACCACGACGGTGCGGACGTCGTATTGCTGAATTAAGGTTTCTACGGCGCTTGGAACTCCCAGCCATGAGAAGGCACTGGCGGAATTCGGAAAGGATTCAGCGGTCATTTGCTCAAGGCTGAAGGCGGACTCAGATGGATGCTCCGAGCTGACGGGGGCGAAACGGGAAGTGCTCGGTATCCAAAGCACGGGGCCGGGGGGCCCACGGAGTATCTCGCGGGCCAGTTCGACGTAGCGAGCCGGAACTGCCCGAGGCGCCAAGTTGTGCCCCAGGGCCCCCGAAAGGGCTGGCCATGCGCTCACCACGACCAAGGCCGCCGCCCACACCCCCACCAGCGCGCGAGCCACCTTCGGGATCTGCAGGCTGCCAGGTTTCGGGTGCTCGTCAGCCCCCGCAGCACCCGGAGCCGCTGAGTGTCGCGCGGGCTCTGCGCCTGATGCCGCGCTCACGGCAACCACGACTCCAATGGCTGCCAGCCCTAAGTATGGTGAGGGGTCGCGGAAGAGATCCATTCCCGGGATGTGGGTGAACAGCCAGCTGTTCAGGGGGCCAAAGGGATCATTTGCACCTGAGACCAGTGCGGCAGATACCAGGAACAACGCTCCTCCGACCTGCACTCCCGTATCGCCAGGAGCGCGGAAGAGCGCGAGCCCCATGGCTACGGGCACGACCAGCCACAATATGGGCAGGCTGTGGAGCGCTATGAACTGCATCTCAGGCCAGAAGGGATGAAATACGGTTAACCCATCGGCAAGAGTGATGAGGCTGAAAGTCGAGAGCGCGCCTGCTGTCGTGTAGCCCGCGGGGAGGTGGGCAGGCACGGCCATCACCGCTGGCACCAACCACGGGCCCTGGAGCAGTATGAAGAGGAGCCCCGACAGCAGAATGGCAGCTTTCGGAGCTTGCGTCACCGTCCTCACCCCGGACCCAGCGGTCAAAACTACGACACTTAACAAGAGTCCGGCCACCGAGAGTCCGGCCGTCCTCGGGTCAAACCAGGCTTGGATTCCGACGGCCATTCCCAGCGCAGCCCCGGCTCCGATCGTCCCTTTCGACCACATCCGTACTGCCGCTAGTGCCACCCATGGGAAGAGGGCGTACCCGACGCCGACGGTAAGTTGTCCCCCTGAAATCAGCGCCAGAGCATATGGATTGACCGAGTAGAAGACAGCACTCCATGTCAGAGCCGAGGCGGACGCGTTCAGCTGTCTTGCCAGCATTGCGGCTCCCAGGTACGAGAGCACGACCGCCGGAACGTAAAACCACAGGCGTTCGAGAACGCTGTACGGGATCCCTACTCTGGCCATGGCTCCCATCATGGATTCGATTGGGTCGAGGGCTCCTCCCAGGATGTTTGGGATGCCGAGATTGGCAAACGACCACAGGGAGGGGACGGGAAAGTAGTTCTTCACAGCACCGGCATTGATGAAGTACCCCCAGTCCCCCCAGGTGATGACCCCGGGGCGGAGGAGACCGTGATACACCGCCACCACGAAGATCGCTCCCAGACCGGCGAAACAGATCCCGCGCCAGCGGCGGCGGTGTGGGCGTGCTTTCCGGGGGAGCCCGACATTCACGCTGGTTGCAGACTCCGATAGACGGAAGTCCCGTTCCGGCTGACTGGCTGGCCCGGCGGTATCCATTCGGCTCCTCGCCACCAAGATCGACAGGACTAACGCTGCACCGAGCGTCACCCAGAGGAGCGCGGATAGGACCCAGCCAGCCGTGGTACCATCCACGGTGTTCTTGGCAAGGGTGACGGTCCGACTTGCACCGGCGAGCTGATTGCGCAGGAGCCAAAGTCCAAGCAGTCCTGACACGGCAAGCGATACCGCGGCCCACAGTCGAACTCTGGGTTCCGCCCTGGGCCCATCCGGACTCCGCCGGCGGAGCATGGCGCGCCCTGTCCTGCCCCGTTGCTTGCTGGGCTCGGTCATTGAACGCCTTCTACTGCCCATACAAAGTCTCTGAGCGACTGCTTGGCACCAAGCACGAGAGGGTGTTGCGAGGGTTCGGTTGCGGGCGGCTCCAATAGCGCTGTCCGAGTGGCCTCTACTACCTCGGTGACATCGTAGCCTGCTACCGTCACCGTTCCGTCGTCGACGCTGCTGGGCAGGGTGCTCACAACGCGCATGCCGGCGGCAAGGTAGTCCTTTATCTTGAGCGAGTCTCCGTACCCGTACTGCGGGAAGTGATGATCGTAAAGCGCAAGTCCGACCCGTGCGTTGTGCAGCAAGCGCGAAAGTTTGTCGATATCTTCCACTACGCCATGAAAGCGCACATTGGGCAGGGTTGACACCCCTGCCGCCACCGCGGAGGCCGCCGGGCCGCCACCGGCGATCTCCACCGTAATCCCGTCTCGTCCCAGCCTGCGCGCCGCTTCCAGCAGGATCTCCGCTCCCTGGTGGGATGAGAGCCCTCCGACATAAACGACGGACAGTGGTCTGCTCGTCCATACTGGACCCGATCCCACTTGGAGGGGCTGATTGGTTAGGACCCGGACTTCGTTTTTCGGTCGAGCGACCTGACTCACTGCGGCGGCTGCGGCCGGGGTGATGGCCGCCACCACGTCCGCTAACCGCGCCGTGCGCCGCGCCGCGCCGAGGTAGGTGGCCCTGCTGGAGCGGCGAACCAGCCGCTGGGCCGACCAATCGACAAACCATGCGGCGGTGGCCCTAACCTGTACGCCGGAGAGGCAAAATGCGGCTATTCCCTCCAAGAACGAGACGGGATCGCATCCGACCACCATCACGTCCCGCGTCTCTGTCCGGGCCAAGCGGCGGGCAAAGACAACCACATCCACTGCGCTGCGGGTTTCTCGCCACCAGGGGACCGATCGGGCCTCGTCTCTTAGGACCGTTGGTACGCGGGCACCCGGCAACAGGACTTCGGCCCTCCACCGGGAGGCCCCTGGGAGCGGGTTGGCGCAGAGGGCGGCATTGTATCCCTGGCTTAAGAGGGCCTGGGTCAGCCGGTGGGCCGCGCCATTGGGGAGTTCGGCATGGGTCACCACAACCCACGTCGGTGGCTTTGCGGTCACTCTAGCCGGTGCGCCGGACCCACCACCCAAGGCCCTGGCCGGCGATAGATGCCCGCTCATGTCGCAGGCACATGAAGCCAGCGGTATCAAGGTGCATTGCTAGCTCCTGAAAGTCGTGGCCCGGCACCGGATGGTACTCGCAAACGATCCGGGCCACGGTGCGGAGGTGGTTCGGAGACGTGGTGCAGAGCATCGCGTACTCCGCGCCTTCAGTGTCAATCTTCAGGAGGTCGACTCCGTGCCGGAACTCGGCAAGCACCTCGGCCAGCGATCGGCACGGCACAATGATCCGGTCCGCCGCCGACCCTTGCTCGAGGAGATCGGTAAGTATTGAGCTGGTGCAGAGGTCCCCAGGGCGCTCGACGAGAACCACCGCTGGGGCGGATCCCGCTCCTGCAACCGCGACTGGGTGGATGGTGACCGTGACGGAGGAATGGTTAGCTGCAACGTTGAGTTGGAGCAATCGGAAAGCGGCGGGGCTGGGCTCGTACGCTGTTATCAGCGCCTTCGGCCGAGCCGCCTGCACAGCCAATGTGAATGCTCCGAGGTTGGCGCCGATGTCGAGCACGGTCGGGGCATCTGGCAGTTCCATAGTGGCCAATCGATATGAGCTTCTGCCGAACACTTCCACCGCGGTCCTCCAGCTGCGATCACCAGCGAGCGTAGTCAGGATTGGGCCGGACCGGGTACGAAGGCACAAGGCCGGCGGGCGTCGCCGCAGCCTGCCCCAAAGGAGCCGCCAGATTACGGGCATCCAGTTCTCAAAGCCGCGCACGATGGCGAAAGCTTCTGCGACCAGTGCGACCACGAAGCTCCGATCTGGCTCCTTGGTCTCCTCCAACGGAGGCCTGGGTATGGCCGTAGTGCTGTCTTGGGAAATGGGCTTCATGGCAGGGACCTAACTCTCGATCTTTGGCCTGTGGCAGCAAGCGCTTCCCGGTACACCTTGGACCATCGGTCCGCAATTACCGGTAGGCCGAGTGTCTCTGCCGCCCACCCTACTCCGGCTGAACCCTCCAATCGGAGCCTTGCTACATCGGTCTTCGCCAGCTCCAGAAGTACCTGGCCCAGTTGGCCCCAGCCGTCGACTGGTACCAATCGTAGTGGGGCACCGAGTTCGACCATAGCGCGGGCCCCCACATTGTCAGCAGAGACCGCTACGAGTCCAGCAGCGAGCGCGTCAGCCACTGCGTGTCCCCAGCTCTCTGCCTTTGACATCGACACATAGACATGGGCCGATGAGTAGAGGTCGGACAGCTGCTGTCGCCCAAGCCAACCGTGAACATGGACAGCATTACCACCCCCGAACTGGTCCGCAGCTGTCTTCACCATGGCCGCGGCTGGCCCGTCGCCCGCGATGTCGAGCACAACGGGCACGCCTCGCGCAGCCATGGTGGAAACAATCTTGGCCATTCCCACGACTCCCTTTCGCTCGATCAGATAGCCCGCTGTGAGGAGTCGAAGGGCGGGTGCGGGACGGGGCCATGCTGCCACACCGATTTGCGCCATTCGGACCGGTGGCGGAACTACCTCGACACGACCAGGGTCCACCCCCGCCTCGATTAGAAGCCGCCGGGCCGCTGGGCTGATGGCCACTATCCGACTGGCGCGCCGCATGGTTTGCAGCGACAGGCTGGAAAGGCCCGGAGCGACGAGTGGATAAAGTCTCTGCGCTAGCGCCAGCGCTCCCGTACGGAGACGGGAAGCACGCTGCCCGTCGAGCTTCCCACCATGCTCGTCAGCACCTGTCCACTCCAAGGGGGTCTGGACTGGTCCTAGCACGAGCGGGATTCCACGCCGGACGGCCTGGGTCCCTACGATGCTGAATGAGCGGCCAGCAGCGAATGGTAAGCCGTGGTGGACCAAGTCGAACTCCCCAGCGCGGAGCGCAGGGCGCGCAGCCGCCGAAATCCGCCAGGGAAGTGCCAGGCCTCCAAGCGCGTCGGCCCTCCAGCTTCCCAGCGCCGCCACTCGGATCTGCATGGGGAGTTCCGGTGCGCTCTCGGCCACCAGGCAAGTGAACCGAAAATCAGGACACCTGGTGGCTACCCCCGTCACGATGTCGTAAATCCATCCCGACTCTGACGCGGCCTCGGGAGAGAAGCGCGCGCAGGCTGGGGCCACCAGGACGTGCGGGGCCATCAGGCGGCGGCGGGGTCACGCGCCCACCCCACACGACGGGCGAAGCTCTCGGCTCGTCGCCGCCAATGGACCTCGGAAAACGTCGCGCCCACCCTCCTCCTGGCTTCCTCCCCGAGCCGAGCCCGGAGTTTGGAATCTTGGGCGAGTTCTGAGACCGCCGCGGCGATGGCGTCCGGGTCTGTGGGCACCAGAAGCCCGGTGACCCGGTCGACGATAAGGTCGTTCAGCCCTCCGACATTGGTAGCGATCACGGGCCGGCCCGACCCCATAGCCTCAACGGCTGCCAAGGAGGTACCCTCATGGGCGAAGGTCGGGATGAGGACAATATCGCAGTTGTCGTAGGCCATCTGCATGGACGCGCGGGGCACTCCGCCAAGGAGATGAAGCTGTGCGCGAGCCTCCTTAGACATTGATGCAAGCTGTCCCTCGAACAGGCTGCGATACCGGTGACCTGCGCCGTAGACGTTCATCGGCACCCCGGTGAGAAAGAATTGACAGTGACGGCCAGCCGGCAGGGACGCAGAGCGCTCAACAATCTCAGGCAGCCAAGCACCGCCGCGCACGAACGAGAGGTTTCGCGGCACCAGGACCACGATCGAGCCTCGAGCCCGAGCCGCAAGCAGCTCCCCAAGAGAGGGATGATCGGCGGCGACTCCGGCGCTGGCGGACCCGCCGCCCAGAAGGTCGGTGAAGTTTGGCACGACATCTACCCGATTCCGCAGTCCCGGCCGATCACTTTGCACCAGTCGAAGGAGCGAGGAGTCGGTAGCTAAAACCCTCTTACAACGAACTATGGCCCGAAGGCATCGATGCCGCTCCCGCCACCGCCACACGGGAAGCAGAAGTGCCGCCACCCTTCCACCGGGATACCAGCTTCGGTACTGGTCCACGTACGGGAGATCCCAGTATACGGCGTGACCGGTGGCGGTGACGATCACCTCGCTTCGAATACGCGGAACTTGATTGAGGTATTGAAAATGCAGATGTGTGCACCGGTCCCGGAGCGCCCGTCTAGCCAGTTGCCTTCCGAAGGTCATCGGCGAGGCACTCCAGCCGACAACCCGGATCCCCTGGTAGGTTTCCTCCCGCCCAGCTAAACCTCGCTGATAGACGGTGACCTCGGCGCCCAGGCCCGCCGCCACTGACGCCAAGTGCAGTAGGTGACGTTCAGCACCCCCCTCGAACAGTTGGCCCCGGGAATCCAAAAAGGAATCTGTCACGAATCCCACATGTGGGCGGTGGATCGTCTGCTGAGTGTATCGCTTCATGATCAGGTGCTCTCGCGCTCGAGGTACACAATGCCGACCTGGCCCGGCTCGTAATCCTGCCGCCACCGCTCCACGAGTCCGGAGCAGGCCAACCTCGCAAACAGCTGCTCGATCCGATCAGTGGGCGCCGGGTGGTACTCGAGGAGCAGGCGCTCGATTCTGTCTAGCAACTCAGCGGAAGTGGACCCGAAGATTTCGTACTCGGACCCCTCGCAGTCCAGCTTGACCAAGCCGATCGGATCGTTGCCAGGTCCGAACAACTCACCCAAGGTAACTACGTCCACCCACTCCCCGCCAGTGTCCGGGTCCACGTGACCTTCCAGAACACCAACGCGGCTGAGAAACGAACGCCTACGCTCGCCGCCCACGGCCGCTTGGACCATGGTGACCCGCTCGGCAAGGCAGTTCATCTGGATGTTTCGACGGAGGTACGTTACTCGCTCAGCGCTGGGCTCCACCGCGATCACCGTGACGCTCGGAGCAACTCTTGCGAGGGCACAGCTGAAGGCACCCACATGGGCGCCGATGTCAAAGACTCGGGAGTGTGGTCCCCTCAGGACGGGTGCAAGGCTCCCCAGACGGTAGCGGTCGTCGATGACGACCTCAACGACCGGGAACCAATGGTAGTGCCGCGAGGGTGCCGACACCCGAAGACCGTCTTGAGTCTCGAATGTTACATCCTGCGCGATTCTCGGTGCCACAGTGCCGACCGCGATCTTTGCCAGGGTGCTAAGGCCGTGACGGACTCCGCGGTACACCCGGGCGCCGGTTCGCACGTGCTGCCACAGGCGTATCCACGTTTGCGTTATGCGCCTAGTTTGGCGAGTGGGACATGTCGAGCTAGCTATGCGCCGCAAAGTGCCAGCTAGCTGGGCGGGCACGAGGCCGCTAGCACTGGGCCACCGTTCCGCGGAGGCGCCAATGGCCGACCTTCCCCACACCGCCCCGATCGCAAGCGCCTCTCCGGCCTTGAGCATTATCAAGCCGACACCCTTGCGGTTGGCTAATCGCCACGGCTGCGAGAGCCACGGGCGCCGACCGGCCTGTAGCAGAGCGGGGATGCCATGTTTCGCCAAATAATGGCGAACCCCGCCAGCGTAGTATGCCTTTTTCCGGCAGGCCTCCACGTAGGTCAAGTTGCCCTCATCGTGCCAGATCAATGCCGTCGTGCGAGCCACGGGTGCCAGGCCACGTGCCGCTATGCCGAGGTCCCAGTCTTCGGCCCCGGTCAGATTCTCATCGAAGCCGCCGGCTGACTCGAACGCCTCCCAACTGAAGAAGCGCGGAGCTTCAATGGCATCCGACCGTTCGTAGAACGAGCGCTCGAAAGCTCGCACCTCGACCCAGAAGCCTGTCCCAATGGTCCGTTCCGGCACAATGACCGACCCTGCCCCCTGGCGGAGAAGGTCCACTGCCTGCTCGACAACCTCTGGCTCTAGCACCATGTCAGCGTCGATGAAGCCCAAGAACGGCGCGGGGTAGGCCCGAGCGCCGAAGTTCCGCTGGGCCGACCGCTCGGGTCCATGTGAAGCTACAAAATCGGCTTTGGCCCGGGCGATCTCGGTGGTACCGTCGGTGGATCCGTTATCCACGACTACAATGCGGCACGGAAGCGTTTGCGCACGAAGGGACTCCAAGCAGGCTGCCAGGGTCCGCCCGGAGTTCTTAGTCGGGACCACGACCGTTACATCTACCGGGTCCCGGCCTCGTACTGTCCGGCTGACGTTAGCGGAGGTCATCCGGAAGTCTGGACCTTGAGCGCGTGGTCCCTGAGCCTTCCGCAACGGCCGGCGCACGCGGGAAGAGGCTGTTGACCCGCCGAGTAGGGGAACCCTGAGCGGGACTTGCAAAATTACAGTCGCGGCTCCAGCTTAAGATGAGTGTCGCGGCTTGCCTGTTCGACAACAGCATGCCGATCATGATCTTCCCGCGAAGACGGGTGCCAGCGCTGGCACCCGACGGGCCACTAATCTGATTGTCGCTGAGTACTGACGGGCCGGGAGTGCGGCGGGATTGTATTGGCCTCGACCCGTAGTCGGCGGCCAGTTCAAAGTAGCGGTCAGACGCGGACGGGGGGTGCCAGCAAGCCACCGAAAGCACACATGCGCGGACCGTCCGGCACCGCAGCCGCTTGCCTGGTCTGAGCTCGCGAAGCAAGGGGTGCGACCACTCCTACTCCAAAACGATGAAGCGACACCTAAGGGCATGCCTCTGCGGGTACGCCGACCAAAGTCCTGATGCAACGGAGAAGTCGGGCGCACGAAGGACTCAGGCATGGTCAGTCCTCCCTCGCGGAGCGGAGGAGTAGATTGGGATGATGGCCGATTGTGAGGCTTAGGCCCTCACTGGGTCCGTACGAAAGGGGCTCGGATTCGTGGGGGAGGCTGCTAGTCTGCGGCGAGGCCGTAGGTAGCGGCGCGGTAGGCCGGTACACCCGCTCCGAGAACGAAAGCACAAGGTAGGCCAAGAGGTCCTTGGCGGATCGATCCCATGAGAACGCCACAGCCCGCTCCCTAGCGGCGGTTGAGAGTCGGCGCCAAATCGGTGGGTCGGTGAGAAGGGCGCAGGCGGTCGCGGCAAGTGCTTGGGCGTTTTGCGGCACCAAGACCCCAGTCACGCCGTTCACCACAGCGTCGCGCAGGCCGGCAACGTCGTACGCGACGACCGGGACCCCATAGGCTGCCGCCTCCATCGCCACGATTCCCCAGCCTTCGCGCGTGCCAGGGAGCAGAAGGATGTCCGTCCGGGCCAAGAGGGAGCGCTTTTCCGGCTCTGACACTGGCCCATGGATCGTGACCCCGGGCTGTCGCTTCGCGGCAAGCCGGGCCTGGAGGTAGCCGCCGCCGACCAGGTCAAGGGTGGCGGCCGGGATTCGATTGCGGACGAGAGCCAGAGCCGCAAGGGCGTCGTCCGGGCGCTTGGTGCGGACCAGCCTCCCAATCCAGAGAAGCTTGGGACGGTCGCCGGGTGCGGAGCGCACGGGTAGGGTCTCGGGAGCGTCGCAGCCGGGCGGAACCACACCTAGGCAGTTGACGCCAAACCTTTGCACCGCCACGGCGGTCGAGACCGAGTTAGCGACGACATGGGCTGTGCGCATCTGGCCAACCCACCTAGGCTCGAGGAAGTGCCTGCCCAGGAGCGCAATTGGCAGAGGATACTCCAGGCTCCACACCTCCTCCGCCGTCTGATGGTACAGGGCGACCGCCTTGTCACCGACGATTCGATGAGCTGCGAACGGCCGCGTGCTTACCGTCTCCAAGACCCGGTCGTATAGGTGGCCGTTGGCCCGGAGGTAACTCCGAGCGGCGCTGAACACGCCGAGTCTCGATCCATGGCCGACGTAAGGCAGGCCCAGACCCAGTTTGTCCTCCGTCAACTTCAGGTGGGCGGGGCGGCGTGGCCCGAAGATCGTCACCTCATGTCCGGCGCTCACCCATCTGCGGCAGACCTCGACTAGGTACCGTTCGGCACCCCCGGCGGTGTGGTCGAGCGGATGTTTCCAGGTGAGGGCGAGTATCCTCACCGCTCTCCCTCAAGGGCAGCGGGGGAGGTGCCCACAGAATCCCGGGAAAGACTCACGGTGTCTGCGGATGGGCGGGTGCGCGCTCTCGCGATGGTCGCAAAGGCGGTACCACCGAGAATCAGCGAAACGGCGGGCGCGGCCGCAAGCGCGATCGGAGTGTGCGCTCCCAGCAGGTCCCACACCACTTCTGTTCCGAGAGCCACGAGCAAGGCCGCCAGCACTGGACCTACGTGGGTTTTTCCCGCCATCGCAGACCAAGTAGCAAAGGTGGCGCAGGCGGTTGCCGAGGCGGAGACGGACAGCACAACCAGAAGCGATCGGGAAGCCAGGAAGTCCGTACCGTAGAGGCGCTCGACGAGGAGAGGACCTAACGTTGATAGCACTGCGGCGCCAGCCAGGGCCAGGACGAGAGTGGCAGCTTCCCCGTACAAAAACGTGCCCCTGGCCCGGAGGCGTGCGATGGTCGGGAAGAACGCGGTGACCAGTGGTGCGGTTCCCCAGATCAGGGCGCCAGCCAGCAGTTGTGCTGCCGCGAAGTCGCCGGCCGCAGATGGGTTCAGGAGGTGGCGCGCAAACAGGACGGGAAGTCCCCAGACGGTCCAGAGGGCGCCGGCCATTACCGCTCCCAGCAAGCGCGCGGCTCCTCCATCCTCAGCTCCTCTAGCGACCTCCGCTGCAGGCGGCCGCGCCAGCACGGCGCGCTCCCCCACGGTTAGGAAGAGCAAGCCCACAACGAAGGAGGCTACTAGCCCGACTAGTGAGATAGTGAGTGTGAAAGTGACCGCGTCGGGCCCCCGGCCCACTAGGAACCCCAGCCCGAGCCGCAACACCGCTGCTCCCACACCGATTGCAGCAATCACTCGAAAGCGTTGGAACCCGACCAGCAGCCCGCTGACGCCGGCGCCAAATACGCTAACCACCGCAACGCCGATGATCAGAACCACCGGCGCCAGGGAGGAAAGGCGCAGAAATCCCGATAGCGGCCAGAAGAGCATTGCCAGTACCAGCGCGGCCGCCGCCCAAGGCACCAGTGAGCGGAGGGCTGCACTGGCCAGATTCCGCGAGGCGCCTGAGCTAAGCACGGCCTGTCGAGCGATTCCGTACTGAAGTCCGGTTGCTACTATCCCCACGACCGTCACGACGGTGAGCAGGGACCCGATGGCGCCGTAGTTCGCGGCACCTCCCCGGCGCGCCACAACCACGTTGAAGAGCAGGTTAAGGACGCCGGTAACACCGCCGGCCGCCACCAGCAGGGCACCATAGCGCGTAAGGCGTTTCACCTCTGCCCTATCGTCGCGGTTTCCCACCTCAGTCCCCGCCCAGCGGTGCCGGGAGCTCCTCCAGAAGCAAATTCAGTCCCCGTGCCTCTGCGCCGTCGTACCAGTGCAAGATCCGCAATCGATAGAAGATCGCCGCGGTATCCCACAGGACTGAGAAGACGGCCCGGGGACTTGTTGTGCTCTCAAACTTGTAATCGATCTGCACGGGTGCCTCGATGATCCTCCCGAACCCGAAGTGGCGCGCGAGCACCAGAAGCTCGAGGTCGAAGGCGAAGCGCTTCACCAGGGCGGCGTCCACGACCCTCTCGGCCACCTCGCGGCGGAACATCTTCAGCCCGGTCTGGGTGTCGCGGACCTTGACCCGAAAGAGGAGCCGAACAAGCAGCTGGTAAGCGAGGGACTGAACCCGTCGGGGCAAGGGATAGTGCACCTGGCTCATGGGATGGCGCTTGCTCCCCACCACCACGTCCGCCGAGTAGAGATCAAGCAGCCGCGCCATCCGGCCGATCTCCTCCGGGGCGATCTCCATGTCCGAGTCAATGAAGGTCACGAGCCGTCCCCGCGCCTGGGAGATCCCATACCTGAGGGCAAACCCCTTGCCACGGTTACGGGAGTACCCGAGAACCGACACGCGTGGCGACCGACACTCCCGGGCGGTGGCGTAGGTCCTCTGGTCCCCGTCAACCACGACCAAGACCTCGAAGGAGAGGCCGGTCTGACCCAGGGCCGTCGTGAGCCGCTCGACGTTCTGGGCGATCGTCGTGGCCTCGTGGTAGGTGGGCACGATCACACTCATTTCCGGGGCAGAGGCAGATCCCTCTTCCGAGTGCGCCGGAGTTCCCACACCTAGGCCCAAGTCAGCCAACGTCGCCACCCCGCACTTGGGTGCCCGTAGAAGCGTCTTCGCCCAACAACCGTGGCAGCCCAACGGAGGTCATTACTCGGCGGGCGCAGCCTGGTGCGGGGTCAGTGCCAACTGAGCCGCATGCCGACTCGATCCCCGGGGCGGCGGCAGCCGACGGCTCGAAGGGCTTACCTCCCTTGATCAGCCAACCCGGCGCCAAGGCACCGCCCTCCTCTGCGTGGGGCTCCGTGCCGGCAACAACGAAAGACGGGGGCCATCCGGCCCTGCGCATCCCAACTCCTCCCCGTATCGTGACCCGATCGAACTTGCGCCAGCGTCTGCTCGATAGGCTCGCAAACGAGTATCGACTCGCTCCCAAGTAGAGTCAAGGAGGATCGCTCCAACTTACGAAAAAATCACCACTTCGGGTCCTCGGGGTCCTGAAGCGTTGCGCCGATCGGGGGCACAAGAACCGGATCAGGCGCGTAGGAGGAGAAGCCCCGGCGGCTCGCCGAACCGAACGCTGAAGCCACAGCCCAGGAGCGCGCTGGCGGATTGCTCCCCACCGGGGGCCGGTTCCACCAGCACCCATGAGATGCCGAGCTTTCGGATCCCCTTGGCCAGCGCGCAGTCGGGGGCTAGCGGGGCGAGGGCGATCTGGGTCAGGTTCCCAGGCGCGCTGGCCTCAGTCACCGCGCCTGGGATCTGGAGGTCGTTGGGGGAGATCAGGTGGCCGGGGAAGACCACCCTGGCCGGGTTGGCGGTGAGGACATTCCCGGTGAACGGGACCTCCTCGTAGAGGGTCCAGGGGAGCACGAGTACCGGGGAGCTGTTGGGGATGGTGCGCTTCATGTAGGCCGCCGCCTGCAGCCAGCCCGCGGGGTATCGGGATGGGTGTACGGTTGCCGGTAGCTCCCGGAGCATCGCCGCGCCGGCCGGGAGCAGGGTGGCCGCGACCAGCACCGCCGCCAGCGTCCCGCCCCAGGCTGCCTGGCGTGGTGTACGCCGCAGCTGGTCGACCAAAGCTGCGGAGAGGATGACGACGGCCAGAAGCCAGAGCTCGCTCCACTTCTCCGGCTCGCGGTAAGCACCCACCAGGGGGATGCGCTGCATCAGCCAGAGGAAGGCCTGCTGGCCCGGCCCGGTGGCGGTGCTGCCAGCCACCAGCAGGCCCAGGACCGCACAGCCTAGGAGCCACGCCCACTCCCGCCGGACCCAGGCTCCGGCAATCGCCAGGGCCGAGAGGACCGCGGTGGCCAGCGGCCACCACGGGGCGCCGGAGTTGAGCATGGGGATCCGCCCCAGCCGCTCCGCCCAGAATCCATAGAGTCCCAGAAGGTTCACCCAGAGTCCGTAGCGGGGGCTGGCGGTGGAGCGGAACTCCACGAGGTCCGCGCGGGAGAAGTGCTGCACCGTGTAATAGGTGCTGTTGGGGCCCGAGAAGAAGGGGGAAAGCGCATATGAGAGCGCTGCGACCAAAATCACAAAGCTGGCCAGCCCCCAAACCAGTGTCCGGCGGTCGCGCCAGGCCCGGCGCCAGAGCAGGCTCGCGGCCGCTAGGACCAGCAGCACCCCGATCGTGTGCTGGTCAAACACCACCGCCAGCCAGCCAGCTCCGGCGGTGAGGGCGAGGCGGCTGGCGGATGGCCCGCGGATAAGTCCCTCCCAGGCGGCCAACCAGAGGAAGAGCATTCCCGCGCCGGCGGCCACCCCCCACTGGCCCTCGATGACCCGGTCATACACGAAAGGATTGAGAGTGCCAAGCAGCCCGGCGGGCACCTGGGCCATCCAGCTGAGCCGGCGCAGGAGCGCCATGGGGCCGAAACCGCACAGGAAGATGCTGAGGCCAACGTACAGCCTCCCCGACCAGTAGCCACCCAGGAGGTGCGCCACCAGGGTGAGCGGCGCCCCAACTCCGGAGAGGGAGAGGGGCATGTGGGGCCCGAAGACGGCGTCTATCTGCAGCACGTAGCCCGGAGCCAGCAGCGAGTGCAGGCACCAGAGGGTGACCACGCCGGGCAGCAGAATTGCGCGCGCCCAGGCGAGGCCGATCGAGCTGCCGCGCTCGCCCTCCGCGGCGGGAGCCAATGAGGCGGCGTCCACCCCGTCATGATCACCGATGCGGCGGCGTGAAGGGCGGGCGGGCGGAGAATTCGCCGGGCGGGATCTGCAAGCAGGGGGTGCCGGCCTGGCCCGCCCCCTGCCGGCCGCCCCAGACCCCGCTTCCGGCCCTGCTATCTTGCCGGGGTGAGCCGGGTCCTGATTGTGGCCAACGACGTGGTAGCCATCAGGATGGCGGGGCCGGGGATCCGCTGCTTCGAGCTGGGGCGGAGCCTGGCTGCGGACGGCCACCAGGTGACCCTGGTGGGGATGGGCTCCACTGACCTCGCCAGCCCGGGGATCACCGTCTCGCCGGAGCTGGGGCCAACGGCCCTGGAGCGGCTGGCCCGCTCCCATGACCTGGTGCTGATTGAGGGGCTGGCGCTGCTGCGCTACCCGGTGCTCCGGGAGCTGGAGTCACCGCTGGTGGTGGACCTGTACGACCCCTTCCCCGCCGCGCTCCTGGGCCAGGAGGAGCACCTGGGAATGGCCGAGCGGGAGCGCGAGGACTTCCAGGTCCGCGAGGCAGTCTCGGACATGCTCCGGCTGGGGGACTACTTCATCTGCGCCAGCGAGACCCAGCGGGACCTCTGGCTCGGCTCGCTGCTGGCCGCCGGCCGGCTAAACCCCCGCAACTGGTCCCAGGACCCAACCTTCCGCCAGCTGATCGACGTGGTTCCCTTCGGGCTGCCGGGGGCACCACCCCGGCCCGGGACAGGGGCAGCCGCCTTCCCCGGCCCGGGGTGGAACAGGACGACCTGGTGCTCCTCTGGGGAGGCGGGATCTACAACTGGTTCGACCCCTTGACCCTGATCCAGGCGGTGGCCCGGGTCGAGGACCTCTCCCCCCCGGTGAAGCTGGTCTTCATGTCCACCAGCCATCCCAATTCTGGGTTCCCCCCCAAGATGTGGATCACCAAGAGGGCCATGGAGCTCTCGGACCAGCTCGCCCTCACCGGGTGGCGGGTGTTCTTCAACTCCGAGTGGGTGCCCTACCAGGAGCGGGGCAGGTGGCTGGCCGGTGCCGATTGCGGGGTGTCTACCCATTTCGAGAACGCCGAGACCCACTTCGCCTTCCGCACCCGGCTCCTCGACTACCTCTGGGCGGGGCTGCCCATCATCTGCACCAAGGGGGACCACTTCGCCCGTCTGGTGGAGGAGCAGGGGCTGGGCTGGACGGTGCCCCCAAAGGACCCGGAGGCGCTGGAGGTGGCCATCCGCGAGCTGGCCCGGAGCAAGACCCGTCGGCAGGAGATCTCCGCCCGGGTCCTCGCCCAGGCGCAGCAGCTCACCTCGGATCGGGCCACCATCCCACTGCGTGCCTTCTCCAAGGCTCCATTCCGGGCCGCCGACCTTCCTCACCGGCCGGGCCCGGCGACCGGGGGCCGGCGGCCGTTCCTCTCCCCGGCCGACCCAAGCGGGGGCCCTAGGACTGGCGTGCCGCGCCGCCGCCAGCTGGCGCCCGAGTCCTGCGGGGCGGTGGCCCTGGGTGCTGTTCCAGGGCCGCTCGTCCAGCCCTCGTAAACGTGGCGTAACCGACCTCCATATCGTGGCGTAACACCCCTCGTTATCGTGGTATCGCGCCGCTGTGCCCACCAGGCCTGGCTTGGCAGATGGGCGCGATGGCCCCGGGCCGAGCGCCGGCGGGGAACCCCGCCGCTCCCACCTGATTGCCCGGCGCGCCCTTGAGGTCGCAGCGAGCCGACTGGCGGTGGAGCCCGTCGTGGCCCTTCAGGGTCCACGCACCGTGGGCACGTCGACGCTGCTTCAGCAGCTGGCCCGCGAGTTGGGCCCCGGCATCGTGGACCTCGACGCTCCAGCGCTCCGGGAGATCGCCCAAGCGGACCCGGGGACGCTGGTGGCCGGCCCGGCCCCCGTGTGCGTCGATGAGTGCCAGCACGTGCCCGGAATCCTGGACGCCATCAAGGCCGAGTTGAACCGCGATCTCCGCCCCGGCCGCTTCGTCCCGCCGGATCGACCCGGTACGGAGCCGTCCCCCTGGCTGCGCAGGCTTTGACCCGCCACCTCCACCTTTTGACCATCTGGCCGCTCTCCCAGGGTGAACTCGCCAGTGTGCGCGAGAACCTCCTTGAAGTCGCACTTTCCAATCCGGCCGCCACGGTCGCCGGAGCATCGTCTCCCACCACCCGCCACCAGTACATCCAGCTGGTGACCGGGGGCGGCTTGCCCCTGGAGCTGGCCCGTTCTGCGGGTGCCGGCCGCAACCGGTGGTTCGACGACTGGGTCACCCTGGTGCTGGAGCGCGATGTCCGCCAGCTGGCAAGGATCCGCCAGCGCGAGCAGTTGCCCCTGCTCTTGCGCCGAGTCGCGGCTCAGACGGCACAGGTGCTGAATGTGAATGCGGCAGCGAGCGTCCTGGGCATGGATCGGACGGTGGCTTCCGACTACCTCAGGCTGCTGGAAGCCACGTTTCTGATCCACCGGCTCCCCGCCTGGGGAAGGACGCTGCGGGCCCGGGCAGCGGGGTCCCCAAGGTTCACCTGGTCGACTCCGGGCTCGCGGCTCGGCTGCTGCGGTTGAGCCCTGAAAGACTGGAGGCGAAGGATCCCACCGCGCTGACTGAGTTCGGGTACCTGCTGGAGACGTTCGTCGTTGGCGAACTGATGAAGCAGGCGAGCTGGCTGGACGGCATCGCCGGCTACGGACACTGGCGCACCCACGACGGCGACGAGGTCGACCTCATCATCGAGCGGGATGACGGTGCCGTCGTCGCCTTTGAGGTCAAAGCCTCCGCGCGGGTGCCCGGCCAGGGGATGCGGTCATTGGCCAAGCTGCGCGATGCCGTTGGCCCTGCATTCATCGCCGGGGTGGCGCTGTACCTGGGTTCTCGTTCGTACACCTTCGCGGAACGGCTGCTCGTTCTTCCGGTCGAGCGAATCTGGACGTCCGTCGATTGACTGGGCATTCCGGTGACTTAGCTGGTGTTAGAGGCACCACGCGGGCCGCTCTTCTCTACTCTCGCCCGTGTCTCGGCCCAACGTGAACTCCAGGGTGCCGAGACGGTCGGGCCAGCCCGGGGCCAAGGGCGTCCGAGCACTGCCCAGACCGCGCCCATGGGGATTCCCTGCGCTCCGGGCCCAGGTGCGCTCCACACCTGGCAGCCGCCGCCGACCGCTCTGGGGATCGGGCAGGGTCGCGGCGGGAGCGTGGCTGGCTGGCCGGGCGCGGCCTCACCGCTGGCGAGGAGGCCCAAGTCGGCGCCAACCCGGTCGATAGCCGTCGGCGTCTCTTGGCCGTGAGCCTTCAGCATGGGCGCCAGCGGCACCGGGAAGCGGTTGGCCCTGCAGAGGACCGGCGCCGCGGCCGCCTCCAGCAAATCGATGTCGATGGAGGCGGACCCAAGCGTCCCGACGGTGGCCTCCGCAAGCTGGCGCCAGGTGAGCCG